>JAOPWF010000752.1 GCA_025965815.1 Mycobacterium sp. | reverse complement strand
GAGGCGCCGGCAGGTACCAAAGGCGATCCCAACAAGCGCGGAAATTCTCGGCGCTGGATCGTAAGCGAGGTCGAGAACAGCCTGCGCCGGCTGAATACCGACTGGATCGACCTCTACCAGATTCACCGACCTGACCCCCACACCGACATTGAAGAGACCCTGGGAGCGCTCACCGATCTGCAGCGGCAGGGCAAGATCCGCGCCTTCGGCTCGTCAACGTTTCCCGCCCACCAAATGGTCCACGCGCAATGGGTCAGCGAACGGCGCGGCCTCGGCCGGTTCGTCACTGAGCAGCCGCCCTATTCGCTGCTGGTCCGCGGGATCGAGACCGACGTTCTGCCGGTGGCCGAGGAATACGGGATGGGCGTGCTGCCTTGGAGCCCGCTGGCCGGTGGCTGGCTCACCGGGGGCTACCGCAAGGACAAGCAGCTACCCGAATCGCGTCGCCGCACACGACTTCCCGGCCGGTACGACATGTCCAATCCCGAGAACCAGCGCAAGCTCGACGCTGCCGACGCACTCGGGCAACTGGCCGATGACGCCGGACTGTCTCTGATTCACCTCGCGCTCGCATTCGTGATGCAGCATCCGGCAGTCACCGCGCCAATCATCGGCCCGCGCACCCTCGACCATCTGAAATCCCAGATCGGCGCGACCGAGGTCACGCTGTCCGTGGATATCCTCGACAGGATCGACGAGATCGTGCCGCCGGGGTCGACGGTCTCTCGAGCCGATCAGGGCTATCAGCCGCCATCGTTAACCGATCCGTTCTTGAGGCGTCGCCGCACCGCATAACGCGATCTGGTGGGGGCGGGCTGGGCTGACCGTGGCATGGCCCGGCGCACACCTCGGGCGATCGGCCTCGAGGACGTCTTGGCAATGCAGATGTGACGGCCCCACTTTGTCACCTGGGCGGGCCGAGCCGGTTCTGGGTGATGCAGTTGGTGCGCAACGGTATCGCTCTTCGTGGGACCGTTGCGGTGCTTGCCGAGAATCAGGTCCGCGTCACCGCCGCGGGGGTCGTCGCGCTTGAACGCGTCCGGCCGGTGCAACAGGATCACCATGTCCGCGTCTTGCCGCGCCCGATTTTGACTCAGGCCGCCGGGATCACTGGCAGCGTCACCGACGATGGGTGCGCGGCGTCGTGCAGGATCGTCTGATCCGCCGGGCGGGTCACTGCGCTTTGGCCGAAGGGCTCACCGGTGTTGGGGTTCGGGGCGAACTGGGGATAGTCGCTGCTGGAGATCTCCACGCGAATGCGGTCACCGGCGGAGAACTGATAGCTGGTCGGCCACACCGCGATCGTGTACTGGTAGGGCACGCCGGGCGTGATCGGCGTAGGCGCGGACAGGGAGTCGCGGAATGAGGCGCGGACGATGCCGTTGTTGAGGTTGACGGTCTCGCCGTCGGGTTTCACGACGTCGAGCTTGGCGGTGAAGTCGGTGTCGGGCGCCGACGACGACGCCCACAGCGTCACCGTCGCCGGCCCAGTGATCTCGGTGTCGGCAGCCAACGTTTCGCTGCTGTAGACGAGTACATCTGAGCGCTGCTCCACAGGAGTCTGGTCGTAGGGTCCCTGCGGGCCCGAATGCGCGCCACAGCAGGAATGGCCGCCAAGGCTAGGCGCCGGATAGGCAGGGTCATAGGTGTAGCTGTCCGGCGGCTGGTCGCCCGGCGCAGTGTCGGTGAGCGCTCCGGCACGGGCCGAAGCACTTCCGTCGCCGGACAGGTAGTAGGTGGTCCAGCGGGTTTGCGGCAGTGGCCATGCCGATGCTTTCCTCCACGTGTTGGCGCCCATCAGGAAGTAGTCCACTCGAGGCTTCCCCGCGACATCGCCCGCCGCCCCATCCTGCCGACCCTTGAGGAAGTGGTCGAACCAATCGAGCATCAGGTCGTTGACCGGGCTATCCGCGACGGTGCCGATCGCCTTGAGCATCGGCGCCGGCGACGATCCGCTGCGACCCCAATCGACGTGGTCCCACGGGCCGATCACCAACCGCTGGTTGTCGCGGGCCTGCTGGGTGCCTCCGCGGGCGATCATGCCGGCGAAGTTCTCCACACCGCCCGCCAGGAACGCGTCGTACCAGCCCTCGAAATCGAGAACCGGAACATGTACGGCCGGATAGTGGTCGCGAATGCTCCATCGCGTCCAGTAATCGTCGCGTGTCGAGTGCCGAATCCAGTCGAAGTACCACGGCGCAACCGTGGGGCTGGTGGGCTGCATCGGCGGTAGGTCCTTGAACGCGCGGAAGTCCAGCCACCGCGTCGGGTCGGCCGCGGCGGCCTTCAGCGCGCCGACGGTGGCGGTGTCGCCCCGGTTTTCGGCGGCCGTCGTGGCGATGGAGGAGATGGCCCACGGCTGCACGAACGCCAACCGGAACTCGCCGCCCTCGTATGTCCAGCCGTCGTAGTAGTCCGAGGCGGTGTTGGCGGGCACGATCGTCGTTAGGTGGGGTGGCGTCGCGGTCGCGGCCAGCCACTGGGTGGCGCCGACGTAGGACGACCCGTACATGCCGACCTTGCCGTTGGATCCCGGCAGGGCCGCAGCCCACTCGACGGTGTCGTAGCCGTCATCCTGGTCGTGCGCGAACTCGGTGAACGTGCCACCGGAAGCGCCCTGGCCCCGAATATCTTGCACGACAACGAGATAGCACTGCGAGGCGAACCAGTCCGGTGTCTGGTAGCGGTCACCAGCCTGCGCGCCGCTCTTGCCGTACTGCGTACGCATCAGAATGACGGGGACGGGATCCTGGGTGCGCGGGCGGTAGACGTCGGCGCGAAGGACGGTGCCGTCGCGCATGCTCGCGGGCACGCTCTCCTGCTTGGTGACGGAGCACGGACCGCGGTCGTGTGCCGGCGGCCAGTGGCCCGACGCGGTCGGCGTCGACGTGGGCGCGCCGCACGCCGCAACCATCAGCACCGTCGCGGCGATGGCAGCGACTCGTTGCGCCCGCACCAGCTGAGGTTATGCGCCCAGGCTGTCAATCAATAGCTCCGCTCGACGGCGAGACCCAACTGCCGCCGTTGACAAGTGCCGGGAGTTTGAAGGCGAACGACGACGGCAGCCGAATATTGCGCTTACCGATGCCGTAGCAACGATGGATGGCTCAAGCGTGCGACCGTAGGCCGTTTTGAGTAGCCGTTCGTCCGAGAGTCAGCCCTACGTCTACGGAGGGGCTGGCCGAGTGAACGGTTCCCGCCCCCGCCACGGCCGTTTGCGACGGTTGGCTTCCAGCCGTTTGCGCCCGCCGGCCGTTCCGGCTTTCATGGGTGGGTGCCTGACATGAATCGCCGCCACGTGATGTTGATGGGCGGTATCGGCGCGCTGGCCGCCGCGATGCCCATCCCGGCCGCCGCGGCCTCCCCGTCGAGACGGGATCTGCCGGTGGATCGGGTGCCACCGCCCACTGCACCACCCAGCGGCGCAGCCGGTACCTACCTCTTCCAGGACGAATTCGATGGCCCGGCCGGCTCAGCCCCCGATTCCTCGAAGTGGACAGTGGCGCGAGCCCGCGAGGTAATGGTGGACCCGACGTATTGGGAGTTGCCCGAGAACGTCGGGCAATACCGTGACGATCGGCGCAACGTCTTCCTCGATGGCAAGTCCAACCTCGTCATCCGTGCCGCCAAAGACGGCAATACCTACTTCAGCGGCAAGCTTTTTGGCAACTGGAGGGGAGGCATCGGCCATACCTGGGAGGCCCGAATAAGACTGAACTGCCTCACTGCCGGTTGTTGGCCCGCCTGGTATTTGTCCAATGACAATCCTGTGAACGGCGGCGAAGTCGACGTGCTGGAGTGGTACGGCAACGGCAGCTGGGCTCCGGGAACCACCGTCCACGCAAAATTGAACGGCGGAGAACACGCGAGCCACCAGGTCGCGCTGGACAGCGGGTGGCACACCTGGCGATGCCAGTGGGATGACGCCGGTATGCGCTTCTGGCAAGACCACGTTGACGGCGCGCAACCATACTTCAACGTTCCGGCTAGTTCCCTGCCGGATTGGCCGTTCAACGGCCCCGGCTACCAGCTGTTTCCGATCTTGAACCTTGCGGTTGCCGGCTCCGGGGGCGGCGATCCCGGACCGGGGACCTATCCGGCGGACATGCTGGTCGACTGGGTTCGTGTCTGGTGAGACGTGACATGCCGTGTCCGGCGACCCCACAGGTGCGGCAACCCGTCCAGGATCAGGCACCGTGCGCGGTCATCTCGATCGTGGACGTCGGCGTCGCACTGGCGCTCACTACCAGGTCGTAGAGCGGTGCGCCCCAAGCGTGCGCACCGCTCACGGCGGGCGCGTACGAGGTGTGTGTCGCGATGCCGGCGGCCGAGAGCTCGGGCGTATCGGGGTCGTAGTCGCAGACCGGGTCGCCCACATCGCAGACGCTGACGGTGCGCGCGCCGATCTCCGGCGGCAGCATCGAGGTGTCGGTGGACCAGGAACGAGTGCTCCTGAGCAACGCCCTTGCCCGCGCCGGGCACGATGGCAGTCGATCCCATGTTGATGGTGGTGTCGGCGGGCAGCCGGCCGCCGTCCGCGATCAGCAGCGCGGCCGCCACGTGCGGGTCGTCCGCCAGGTCGTGCAGGTTGCGGTGGATCACCATGGCGCCCTGCGAATAGCCGGCGAGCACCACCTTGGTGTCGGGGCACTGCGCGGTGAACGCCTCGAACTGCTCCGCGGTCGCATCGGTGCCGTCATCGACGTATCAATGAAGTCGAGCCAACCACCCGGCCCAACCTCCAACGGGACCGGCGCCCGGGGTATCGAACGGCTGCGGCGGTGATGGTCCGCCCGTTCGCGAGCAGGTCGGCGCGCAATTGCTGGTACGACTGGTAGACCACGTCGCCCATGCCGCCGTTGGCATTCAGGCCCGCGCCGTCACGCTGACCCGATCCTGCGGTGCCGATCCGTGAACGTCGGCGCACGCGGGTGCGGCCGCGACCGAATCACGACGAGTGTCCTGCAACTCGCGGCAGAGGGTGTTCGGTAGCGCTGCCGCGTCAACCGGTTGTCGTTACCGGGGCCGCTCCCCATTACAGCGGTGCGCCGCACGCAGACGAAGTATGCAGAGGCACCTCAGCCCTGGCGGTGCGGTGCCCGGACCTACCTCCAGGCGAACACCGGTTGCTCCAGTCCGTCGACCGGGTCATGTCGGCCCTCCAGGCACAGCCACCGCAGTTGCAACAGCACAGCACCTGTCGGCGCGTGGATAAGGTCGTTTCCCAATGGGATTTGCACGACCGGACGCGGGCTCTCCGGAATGGAGATGAACCGCGGCGAATCGTCGCGTCGCAATTGGTGTAGCCCTACCCGGTACACCGCCACCACCTCGTCGGGCGACGGACGGGGATCGAGCCGTCCACCGCCCCAGATCACGACCGGGGTTATGACATACCCGGACCGCGTCGGGTAGTCGTCGAGTAGGCCCAGCACGGTCGAGTCGGACAGCGCGATGCCAACTTCCTCGTCCAGCTCGCGCAGCGCGGCGTCTACCGGAGCTTCGCCAGGGTCCACGCGGCCGCCCGGCAGCGCCCACTGTGCGGCGTGTGAAGTGAGACGAGATGCTCTGCGGCACAAAAGGAAAGCAGCACCACCCGACACGTCGACCATGCGGCCGTCGAGGCCCGCCTCCATCGGCCGCCCGGCGATCCAGTCGTCCACAGGCGCCGAATCCACCCTGTCCTCACCGACCTCGGAGTCCACGATCACCACCGCGACGGCCGCATGCCGCTTCGTCGGGTCGGTCACGGCGCGGCGGTCGTGCCCCTCCAAATGTGCCCGGATCTGCTCACGCAGCGCCTCGTCATAGGTGATCGTCATCGCTCGACCATATGGCTCGCTCACCATTTTGCCGATCTGGTTCATCAACGCGATCGTCAGCTGACAATCGATCTGAGGCCGTCTGTCGTAGTTTCCGGCGGCGCGGTCGCTTAGTTCGACGCAGGAGGAAGCGCCGTGCCAGGTTTTCGGATGTTCGGCCGTAAGACGCTGACAGGTAGACGCTTGCGGCCTTACAACCGCGGCATAACTCTCAAAAGGAGCGGCCACCTTGCCGAAGCGGTCGCCGCCTTTCAGCAGGTGGTCGACGAACACGGCAGCGATCCCGACCCCAGCGTGCGCGCATTAGTCGCCGCAGCGCTCTATAGCCAGGGCGAAGCGCTCGGTGAGCTAGGTCGATCTGGGGACGCCGCGGCCGCCTACCGACGGGTCGTTGACCACTACGGCCCGCATCCGACCCCGGGTCTGCGCAAACTGGTTGGCGCAGCGCTGGTCAGCGAGCTAGCGCTGGGTGAGCTCGCCGGGACACCGGCCGCGGTCGTGGCCTATCGCCAGATCGTGGACAGCTACGGTGACGACCCCGACCTTGAGGTGTGCGAGCTGGTTGCCACCGCGCTGGAGAGTCCGGGCGGCGCGCAGGGCGAGCCGAAGCAGTCCGCGGACGCGGCAATCGACTACCGAAAGATCATCGACACGTACGGCGACGACCGGAACCCGGGCGTGCGCGAATGGGTAGCCGCAACGCTGGACAGCCAGGGCTCCGCGGCGAAGGAGTCGCGCAGTTTTGGGGAGGCTGTCACGGTCTACCGGCAGATCGTTGACCGCTACGGCGACGATCCCGATCCGAGCGTGCGCCTGTGGGTCGCTGCCGCGCTTGTGAGGCAGGGCGACGCACTCATGGAACTTGGTG
>JAOPWF010000416.1 GCA_025965815.1 Mycobacterium sp. | reverse complement strand
GGCGGTTGCCCGGGTGGGCATGGACCGATGTCGTCGACCACTTCCGGGCGATCGAGACCGACCTGGACTTCGACGGTCCGCTGCACGGCCGCGAAGGGCCTATCTTGGTGCGCAGAGCGAGCCGAATCGCCGACAGCACAGCCGCATTCGTGTCTGCGGCGGAGAGGCTTGGGTACAGTTGGGTTGAGGATCTGAACGGCGCCGACGAGGGGGGGCCCGCGCTACCGGGTGTCGGAGCGGTTCCGCTCAACATCAACGGGGGCACCCGGGTGGGGCCAGGAGGTGCCTTCCTGGCGCCTGCCATGAATCGCACCAATCTGACGCTGCTCGCGAACACCAGGGTGGGGCGGGTGCGGATCGTCGCAGGCCGTGCGGTCGGACTGGACTGCATCGGCCCCGACGGTGCCGCAGATCTGACCGCTGATCGAATCGTGTTGTGCGCCGGAGCTATTGAGTCGGCGCATCTGCTGATGCTCTCCGGTGTCGGTGAGGAGCAGATGTTACGGGCCGCCGGTGTTGCGGTGACGGCGCCGCTGCCGGTGGGGGCGCGGTGTGCCGACCACCCTGAGCTCGTGCTGCCGGTCGACTGGGACCTGGCACCCGGTCGGCCGGCGCTCGAGGCCGTGCTCACCGCACCGACCGGTCTCGAGATACGGCCCTACACAACCGGGTTCGCGGCGATGACGGGCGATCACCAGGGTGGGCCTGAGGACCGGCCGCACATCGGCGTCGCGTTGATGCATCCGCGTTCGCGGGGGCGGGTCAGGCTGGTGTCCGGAGATCCGCGGGTGCCACCAGTCATCGAGCATCGCTACGACAGCGAGCCGGAGGATGTGGCCGACCTGCGGGCCGGCGCCGGCCTCGCCCGTGAATTGGCCGGTCCCACAGCGGCAGTGGGCGATCCGGTGTGGTCCACCTCGCAACACCTTTGTGGCACCGCGCCGATGGGGGCCGACGCCGATGCGGGCGCGGTGCTGGACCAGCGATGCAGGGTCCGTGGCATAGATGGACTCTGGGTCGTCGATGGCTCTATCCTGCCCGCGATCACCGGCCGGGGGCCGCATGCCACCATTGTCATGATCGGGCGCCGGGCGGCCGAATTCGTCACCGCGGGCACGGCGTCGCTCAGTTGAGGCCGGGCAGTGCCACCAGCGCCTCGGCGAGCAGGGTGGCCGCCACCACGCCGTCGACCACCGGTACCCCGAGCTGCTGTGACAGCGGCTCGGCGAAGGGCGCCATTGCCGCGCAGCCCAACACAATTGACCGGCTCCGGTCGCGTTCGAGGGCAAGACCGCACAATTCGCCGATGGGGCCGATCGTTGAAGGGTCGGAATCGATGCGCAGCACCGGGATGTCACACGCGTAGACACCGAGGCATTGGGTGGGTGTGTAGTTCTTGGCCAACTCCCACGCACGCGGCACCGTGGCGGACATCGACGTCACTACCGAGAAGCTGCCGGCGGCGAGGGCGGCGGCGTGCATCGCTGCCTGTGCGATCCCCAGCACCGGAGCGCTGACCACCCCGCGCGCCTGCTCCAGCCCGGGGTCGCCGAAGCACGCCACCACATAGGCGTCCGGTCGATCCGCCGGTGCGCGGCCCTCGGCGGCCGCGAGGACGTCGAGCAGCCCTGGCACGCAGGCGCGCTCGTCGGCCTCGTTTTCGATGCTGGGTGGTCCTTCGACCGGATTCGCTGCCTCGACGAGGGTGCCGGGACGTGCCACCCCGGTCGCGCTGGCGGCGATGGCCGCCGTCATCGAGGCCGTCGTGTTGGGGTTGGCGAGTAACAGGCGCACGGGCCCAGCCTATGGCGCGAAGGCCTAGTGATGCCCGTCGATGTGCTGTGCGCCGCCGCCGGTCACCGCCGGCTCCTTCTCGGCGAGGCCTTCGGCTGGAACCGGGGCGCGCCGCATCAACACCCAGTAGACGCCGAAGCCAAGGCCACATCCGATGAACCAGCTGTACTGCGCCGCGGTGGTCATGCCGGCGAGGTCACCGAAGAGCACCGGGAACATCGCCACCATCGCGCTCACGATCGTGGCGACAACGGCCTTCGGGTTGTAACCCTTGGTGTACCAGTAGGTCCCGGCTTTGGACATGGTGAACAGGTCGTCGACGACGATGCGTTGCTTCTTCACCAGGTAGTAATCGGCGATCAGCACGCCGAACAGTGGGCCGATGAACGCACCCAGGGTCTCCAGCGTGTAGTGGATGACCTCGGGGTTGTTGTAGAGGTTCCACGGCGTGAGCAGAACCGAGCCGACCGCGGCGATCATGCCGCCGGCGCGCCAGCTGATGCGCTGTGGACTGACATTGGAGAAGTCGAATGCCGGCGAGATGAAGTTGGCCACGATGTTGATCCCGATGGTCGCGATGGTGAACGTCAACGCGCCCAGCACGATGGCCGTCGTGTTGTCGATGCGTGCGACCGTCGTCACCGGATCGGTGATCAGCTCGCCGAACACCGGCACCGTTGCGGCGGCGGTCACCACGACCAACAGCGAGAACACCAGGAAGTTCACCGGCAGGCCCAGGAAGTTGCCCTTCTTGACCGCTCCGAATGACTTTCCGTAGCGGGCGAAGTCGCCGAAATTGAGCATCGGACCGGAGAAGTAGGACACCACCAGCGCGATGGCGCCCAGCATGACCGCGAGCGTGTTGCCCTTCTTCTCACCACCGAGGCTGAGGCTGACGTGCCAATCCGACTTCCACAGCAGGTATCCGCACAGGATGAACATCACCACGTAGACGGCGGGGCCGCAGAAGTCGATGAACTTGCGGATCGACTCCATGCCACGCCAGAAGACGGCCGCCTGCAGCACCCACAGCAGGGCGTAGGTGCCCCAGCCCATCAGCGGCAACCCGAGGAAGCCGTACTGGTCAACGTCGGCGTAGGGCGCCAGGCCGGGGAACAGCTTGAGCAGCACCACATCCAGCGCCGCCGAAGCCAGATAGGTCTGGATGCCGTACCAGGCCACCGCGATCAGGCCGCGGATGATGGCCGGCAGGTTGGCGCCGAGCACACCGAATGCGCTGCGGCACACCCCCGGATAGGGACCCGCCGCGTGCTGGCTGGGCCTGGCCCCCAGGTTGCAGAAGACGTTGACGATGACGATGCCGATCAGCAGCGCGATCAGCACCTGCCAGCTCGACAGGCCGAGCGCGAAAAGGCTGCCCGCAGTGACGTAGCCACCGACGCTGTGCACGTCCGACATCCAGAACGCGAAGATGTTGTAGGACGACCAGCTCTGCTTCGCCAACGGGATCAGGTCGTCGTTGGCCAGCCTCGGGTCGTAGACCGCGGTGAACGGCTTGGCAGTAGCGGCTGTTGCAACAGCGGAGTCTGCTGGGTCGGCGGTTTCGGTCACGGCGTCTCCTGACTGGCAGAATTGCGCAAACTAGGTCTGACGACCGTAGTAACGCCGTGTTTCTAAGGCGTTGCCTCAGCGCAACGACCGTGCTGCTGTCAGGCGCGGTGCCGGCCAACGGAACGGGCGCCCCGCACCGAGGTGAGACGGCGCACCAGGCGCAATTGCTTTCCACCCCGGCCGGGTGACCACAGGCCGATCAGGATCGCGGCGACGGCGATCACCGCGGCCATCACGACCAGTGACGACTCCATGGCGGACAGGAACGCCGCCTTGGCGGACTCCGCGAGCCGGGCGCCCTGCGGTCCAAGCTGTCTGGACACCTCCAGCGCCTGGGCCAATGAATCCGCGGACGCGTCGCGCACAGGTTCGGGGAAGGCGGTCAGTTGGGGGGTCAGCAGATTGCTATACTGGGCCGCCAGGATTGACCCGCCGAGGGCGATGCCCAGCGCAGCGCCCAATTCTCGGGTGGTGTCGTTCACCGCGGATGCCACCCCCTGTTTCTCATCGGGTGCCGCGGTCATGATGGCCGAAGTCGGTGGGGCAGTGCACAAACCGATCCCGGCGCTCATCACCAGGAGGGGCCAGGCCAGGTCCCAGTACGGCGAGCCGACCTCGAGCACGCGCAGGCAGACAAAGCCGGCCGATATCAGCAGAAGACCGGACGAGAGCACCAGCCGCAGGCCCAACCGGGGCACCAGCCACGGGGACAACGCGGACAACGTGAGAATGGGCACGATCAGCGGACTGAGCGCGAAGGCCGTCTTGATCGGGCTGTAGCCCATCACCAACTGGATGTACTGCATCGCCAGGTAGAAGAACCCGAAGGTGGCAAAGAACATCACCAGCAAGGCCGCGGAAACCGTCGAGAAATACGTCTTGGCGAAGAGCCTGATGTCGAGCAGCGGATGACGACGACTCAGA
>JAOPWF010000399.1 GCA_025965815.1 Mycobacterium sp. | reverse complement strand
CAATGCCGTTAACTTTGGCGTCGTTGCAGGTCAGTGCCTTTTAAGTTGAAAGCTGTTGTGGTACTGCGTGTTCGATTGATGCCAAGTGCGTCGATCCATTGAAGGTGATGTGGTGGCCGGCATGGTTTTCGGCGCTCAGATTGGCTTCCAGAAGTATTGTGCTGCAACTAATTCCACGTATCATTGGCACTCGTGGTCGACAAGAATCCGGGTGGTGAACACGGTCCTGAGGACCGGTTGACCGACCGGATCGGCCTCGGGGTTCTGACCAGACTGGTGCACCGCGATCTCGTCGACGAGGTGCTGGCCGACACCGGCCGCACCGAGCGTCGCCGCCGGCTGCTGCCAGCCCGAGTCGTCGTCTACTTCGTGTTGGCGATGACGTTGTTCTTCGACGACGCCTACGAAGAGGTGATGCGCAAACTCGTGCAGGGCCTGCGGTTTCTGCGGTCCTGGGACGAGGACTGGCAGGTGCCGACCTCCTCGGCGCTGTGCCAGGCCCGTGCCCGTCTCGGCGCCGAGCCGGTGCGCGAGCTCTACGCGCGGATCGCCCGGCCGCTAGCCGGGGCGGGCACCCCCGGTGCTTGGCTTGGGGATCTGCGGGTGATGGCCATCGACGGGGTCCAACTCGACGTTCCCGACACCGCCGACAACGAAGACGAGTTCGGGCGCGGTGTCAGCCTCGGGCTCGATGCCCCCTACCCGAAGGTGAAGGTGCTCGGGCTGGGCGAATGCGGTACCCATGCCGTGATCGACGCGCACCTCGGTGGTGTGCGCGTCGATGAGCGCGAGCTCGCCCGCCCACTGCTGGCCAGCGTCGAACCCGGCATGCTCGTGTTGGCCGACCGCGGGTTCTACAGCCGAGAATTCTGGGATGAAGCCGCCGCCACCGGCGCGCAGTTGTTGTGGCGGGTGCAGTCCTCACTGAAGCTGCACGTGGTCACCGACCTCGCCGACGGCTCGTATCTGAGCGTGCTGCTTACCGACATCGAACGTCAACGCCTCCGCCGCCACCGGGCCCGCGGTCTGGATACCGTCCCGCAAGGCCCCACGGTGCGCGTCATCGAGTACGACATCGCCAACCGCGACACCCACAGCGGATCACCCATCCGGTTGATCACCACCATCCTCGATCCCGAGCTGGCCTCAGCCGCTGAACTCGCCGCGGTCTATCACCAGCGGTGGGAATTCGAATCCAGCCTCGCCGAGATCGAAACCCGTCAGCGCGGCAGCTACCGAGTGCTGCGCTCACACAGCCCCGAAATGGTGCGCCAAGAGATCTGGGCGCTGCTGTTGACGCACTACGCGATCCGCGCGCTGATGTATGAGGCCACCGACCCCGAACACCTCGACCCATTACGCATGTCCTTCATCCGGACCCTGCGCATCATCCGCCGCCACGTCACCGGGCAGGCGGGTTTTTCCCCCTGACCGACTCGCCACCAACCTCCGGCACGCCATCGCAGAGATCCTCCAACGCCCTAATCCGGCCAGACGGCTCCGCACCTACCCCCGCGTCACCAAACGAGCCAGCGGCACCAAATTCCCCCGAAAACGCCTCGACCACAAGAACATCAGACACAGAGCGCCACCCGACATCCGACTCACCCGCCTGCAAAGTTAACGGCATTGGTCGTAGACCCGCCACCAGACCGCTTCGTGGTCGGTCGCCGTGATTCGATCCTGAAAACACAGGACGTCTGCTGCGCAGAGCGCGGTGAACAGCGATTCCAACTCGGCGTATATCGCGGCTGAGCGTGGATCACGGTAGCCGGTGACGAGGTACACCGACAGCGTGCGCATGCGAGCGCGCAGCGCTCCGGCCCGGGCAAAGAGGACAGCGCCGGGACCGAGATACACCGCGGCCGAGACGGCCAGCGCTGCCCCAGGTGCCAGTGCACTGCTCAGGAAGATCTCGGATAGCAGGAACAGCACCGCGTCCCACGTCAGCCAGGCACGTGACAGCCGCAGCGTGCGGCGCTCGCCTCGGGTAACGCCGGGAGGGAACAGCACCAAGCGGTAACGCCTGACTCCATGCCGGCTGGGCCAGGTGTCGATCGAGCCCCACACGTACTCGCCGTCGAGCGGCCGTGTCCACACCGCGTTGGGGCACGGGATGGCCCGCTCGAACTGGTGCCGAGGTGATCGGCGCGCTCGCCGTGTTCGGTGTCCGCGCACAACCATCTCGGTCCGGACGCTGGCGTTAACCGTTGCTCAGGCCTCAGCGGAGACCCGGCCCCACCACGATCGTCATTCATGAACGGAGGTTTACACCTCAGGTAGAGGAAAGCCGTCGCCCTAGACGGAATCGATACGCCTCGCCAGCAGATCTTTACGAGCAGGATCCCCATCAGCCCATAATCGTTGTGTCGGCGCGCATCTCGCAGAGGCGACAGTGCCACATCAACAGCAGATTGGCAGCCCGTTGACAGCCCTCGCCGCCCTTAGCAAGGGGTGCACTGGGTTAATCTGCGGGACGTGTCCGGTCGGCGGACGGCTCCGGGTCCCCCCGAACCCGGACCGCGGTGGATCGATTGGACATCAGCCGTGCAGCTCCGCCGGCAGGCGCACCATTTGGATGTGCCTCGAGCGCAGCTTGACGGTGCACGGGCAGGCAGGGGAAGGGCGCGCAACGCGACGCGCTCCTACCTGCGGTTCCCCGCTGCGCGTGGCGATAGCACGGGCGGCATTGAACCGTTCCCCTCCATTCTTCGTTTGTACTGAGCAGCAGCACCCGCTTTTGACAACTCCCGGCCAGCTGCCTTCGCGTGTGCACCCAACATTTGGCCGGGCCGCACAACGAGCACAGGTGGAGCCAGACACATGATGCGCGAACCCCGTCGGCTGACGTCGGGCACTAGGGCGATAGACACGCTGCAGGCCTGTACGCGGTGCTCCGCAACACTCATTCGGGGCTGGCATACACACTGGTCGCCGTCATCGCCGCTCATGCATCTGCGGTACTGCTGCACTCCATCACGCCGCGCGACGGCATGATTGGGCGCATGACCTTCCACCTGGTGAAGGTCCGACCACGTCGTGAGTATCCCGAACCGATCGCCGGAACCGCGTCACCGGCCTCATCACCCAGCGAATGCACGTCGACCATCCAACCGCGCGCAAGCGTCCAAGGGATTGCCACACGTCTGCAAAGCATTCGCATCGTTGGAACATAGCCAAAGGAGACCCAGTGCCCAGAGCCGCCAACGCCTTGCCTTGCCGAACCACCCGGCTGGCGGAGCGGTTCGGGCTTCCCATGTATCGACTCCACCAGCAGCTGGTCCCCGCGAGGACCGCGAGGTCAAAGTCGGTGTCCGCCGCCGACCGCACGCCCGATCCGGGACTTCCGCCACCGGCGCGCTCCTGGCTGATGTCACTGTTGGTCCGCCCGGCCGCGCCGCCCCTGTGGCTCGGTGTTGTCGTCGCCGCGAGCTTCATTGTCGGAGAAACACTTCTTGTGCGTCTGCTGATGCGGATCGCCCCCGGGAACACCTATGGCGCTGTCTTCTTGTTCGGTGTCCTGGTGGTTTCGGCGCGGTGGCGACTCGGGCTGTCGGTGATGACGACGCTGGCGAGCACCCTTGCCTACATGTACGTCCATTTCGGGGGTGAAGGGAGCTTTGTCTCCACCAGGCTGCAGGACTGGGTCGCGATCCTGATCTTCCTGCCCGTTGCGATATTGGCCAACATTTTCGCCGGCCAGGCCAGACTGCGGGCGGCCGACGCAGATCTACGCCGGCGTCAAGCCGAGGCGAACCGCGATGAGTTGCGTGTGCTTGCCGGCCAGCAGGCCGCCCTTCGACGGATTGCCACCCTCATTGCGCGTGCGGTGCCGCCCGGCGAAGTGTTCTCGGCGGTGGCGCAGGAGTTGGCTTGGTGCCTGGGGGTGCAACACTCAGCTCTGGTTCGCTACGAGCCCGACGCGGCCGCCACCGTCCTCGCGTCCCGCGACGACGGTGGGTCGAACGAGATGCCGGTCGGCATTCGCGTTTCGGCCCATGATGAGCGTCTCGCGGCACGTGTTCTCCACACCGGCCGCACTGCCAGGTACGACAATGCGCTCGGTCTGTATTCAGGGGTCGGCACGCCGATCGTCGTGGATGGCCGCCTATGGGGAGCCGCGGTGGTCGGCTCGTTGAGTTCCGTGCCCCTGCCAGCTGACACCGAGAAGCGAGTGGGCGACTTCGCGGATCTCGTCGCGACAGCGATCGCCAACGCGCAGACACGCGCGGAGCTCTCCGCGTCGCGTGCCCGGATAGTGACAGCCGCTGACGACGCCCGACGCCAATTTGAACGCGATCTGCACGATGGCGCGCAGCAGCGGCTCGTCTCACTGGGGCTCGAGGTGCGCGCGGCCGAGGCGTCGGTGCCACCCGAGTTGCACCCCCTCAAGAAGCAGATCGCTCACATCCTTCGCGGCCTCAACGGGGTCTCCGAGGATCTCCAGGAGATATCGCGGGGGATTCATCCAGGCATCCTGTCCAGGGGTGGACTGGGTCCCGCGCTCAAGACGCTGGCCCGCCGTTCGGCCGTCGCGGTGCGGCTCCACCTCGGCGTGAATCAACGGTTGCCGGAATCAGTCGAAGTGGCGGTCTACTACGTCGTCGCAGAAGCGCTCACGAACGCGGCCAAACACGCACAGGCCTCGGAGGTCACCGTTAGCGTCCACGTGCAGGATGGGGACCTTGATGTCACGATCCGGGACGATGGAATCGGTGGAGCAAACGCCCGCAAAGGTTCCGGGCTCACCGGCTTGACGGATCGCGTCGAGGCGCTTGGTGGCGCGATGGCGATCTCGAGTCGGCCCGGCAATGGGACGTCGCTGTGGGCGACGATTCCGCTCGAAGTCAACGCGACCTGATCGCGACGAACGGTCAAGGGGATGAGACTTGCCCCGGGCGCCGGATAGTTCCACGGTGGTGCTTGGCGACGGCAGTTCGTGGGTAGGAAGATGACGGAGGACGATATGGAAACTTGGGACGCAATCCGTGCCCGACGGAACGTACGAAGCTACCGGCCCGACCCGATTTCAGACAGCGACCTGGACCGGATCGCGGAGGCGGGGTGGCGAGCACCGTCGGCGTCAAACCGCCAGCACTGGGACTTCGTCATCGTCACAGACCGGGATCAGTTGCAAGAGCTCTCCACGGTCTGGCAAGGCGCCCGCCACATCGCTTCCGCTCCGGCCGCGATTGCGTTGGTTGTCCCCGAACCCCCCGACGATCGGACCAGGGTTATCGACCAGTACGACCTTGGCCAGGCGACGATGGCGATGATGATCGCCGCTACCGACCTCGGCATCGGCACCGGCCACTCCTCGGTGGGCGACCAGGAAAAGGCACGTGGCATCTTGGGCGTTCCCGACGACCACCTCGTTTCGTACCTGCTCGGGATCGGATATCCCGCTGATCGCCCGCTCAAGCCGATCAACAAACCTAATCGCCGCCCCTTCGGGGAGGTTGTCCATCGCGGGCGCTGGTAATCAGGTGCCCATCGAGCACGATGCCTCGCTCTGGCGCAGCTGAGGCCGGACTGGGCTTATCTGGAGTAGGTCAGGATGGCTTCGTGAGGGCGTCGCCCGGTGGCTTGAAAGATGACTCGCCGGGCGATGATGACGGCGTGATCGGCGAAACGCTCGTAGTAGCGCCCCAGCAGTGTGACGTCCACAGCGGCCGCCACGCCGTGCGCCCATTGGCGGTGCGTCAGCATTTCGAAGAGTCGGCGGTGCAACTCGTCCATCACCTCGTCGTCGCGGCGGATGTGCGCGGCCTTGCGAGGATCGCCCGAGAGCAGGACATCGTGCGCGCGGCTTCCCATTTCGACGGCCAGGCGCCCCATTTCGGTGAAGTAGCCGTTGACCTCCTCGGGCAGTGCGTGCGCCGGATGCCTGCGGCGTGCGATCGTGGCAACGTGGACGGCCAGCGCTCCCATCCGCTCGACATCGGCCGCGTTCTGCAGCGACGAGACGATCAAGCGGAGATCGCCTGCCACGCGCGACCGCAATCCCAGCAGCGAATGCGCCAGTTCCTCAGCCTCGGGCGCCATGGCGTTGAGCCGACCATGGTCGGTGATGACCTCCTCGGCCAGAGCCAGGTCTGCGCGTAGTAGCGCCTGGGTGGCGCGGTCCATCGCGACGCCTGCCATCCCGCACATCTCGCCGAGCTGCGCGGTGAGTCCGTCGAGTCGTTCGTGAAACCGCCCGCT
>JAOPWF010000377.1 GCA_025965815.1 Mycobacterium sp. | reverse complement strand
GACGGCGAGTCCGTACTCTTTCAGGCCAGCGTCGAGAAGACCGCAACCGACATCGCCCGTTTCAGCACGCGAGATGCCGCTGCCTACCGGAACCTGATTGCGGTCGCTCTGAAAGCCGTTGAGCTACAAGGTCGTTACGGCTCAGGTCCTCCCGGGCGGCCTTCTCTTGTGACTGTAGCCGCCGGCCTGCGGACGTTGGTGGCTGATCGCAAGCTCCGCTCGACGCTCGCCGGCCTACTCACCGGAACGGCCGCCGAGGCGATCGTGTCGACCTTCGAGTCGGATCAGATGCGCGGCGCTTTCGCTTCCATCGCGACCATTCTCGGCGCTCCGACCGCAGAAGGCAGCGCGATCGCGCTACTGGGGACGTCCTCCCTGCACGGCGCGGGTGCCGCACGACCGATCGGCGGCATGGGCGGACTCGTCCTGGCGCTGCAGAAATGTCTTGCCGCGCACGGCGGGGTCGCGCGTACCGCTGTCGCCGCCTGCGAAATCCACCATGACACCAAGCGCGCGACGGGGGTCACACTCAGCGACGGCACCGACATCGCGGCGCGACATGCGGTCGTGACGGCCATTCCGCCGCAACGCGTCCCTGACCTGATCGGCGACGGGATCCCCTCGGCGCTCGCCGAGCGTATGCGCGCGGCCCCCGCGAATGCCGGCGGTGTGGCGACGCTAACCGTCAATCTCGCGTTGTCCGGCCGCTTGGAGCTGGCCGCCCACCAGAAGTGGCGCAACGATGTCGACCTTCGTCAGCCCGCGCTATTCACCGGCACCTTCGAACGCGTAATGGCAAGCTGCGTGCAGTCATCGCGGGGGGAGCTTCCCACTCAGATGCCCTGGTGGTGCACCATCTTCACCGCGATGGACCCCTCGCAAGCTCCACCGGGCCAGGACACGGCGCAGCTGTACGCTCCCGTGCCGGTGACGCCAACAGAAGGGTGGGCGCAGCGCCGCGACGAGGCAGCCAAGTCATTGGTCGGTCACGTCGCCGCCGTGCTGCCCGGTGTTCACGAACTCGAAATCGGTCGCTTCGTGGAGACCCCGGAAGACCTCACTGCGCGCACCACAACGGTCAATGGTTGCCTCTATCACGTCGACCACCTGGCGACCAGGATGGGTCCGCTGCGTCCAGCCCTCGGAGTTGCGAACTACGGGACCCCGTTGAACGGGTTCTATTGCACCGGTGCGGGATTCCATCCGAGCGGCGGCATTTCGGGTCTACCGGGCAAGCACGCGGCCAGCGCCGTCCTGCGCGACCTCGGTCGTCAACCGACCCGCTGAGGCAACCCTGCCGACGTTCGTCGCCGTCAGCGGGTAAGGATTCGTGCGACGACCTTGCCGAGGAACGCGCGTCTCACGGCTCGGGACTTGCCCAGAGTTGGGTCTGGCACCAACACCAGCGAGACCACCAGTCGCATCAGCAGGCCGCCGACGAACTCGGCTTCCTTCTGCGACAACGGATCGGCGAGACGATCGTCGCGTAGCAGGTGTGCAATCAACGCCGCACCGGCTCCCTGACCGTCGAGATCGGTGCGGCCGCCCCATAGGTCGAGTACCACCGCAGGTTCGACCTGTACCAGCCGTTTGCAAATCGGATTCGCCTCCGCAGCCGCGATCAGCTTCGTCACGATGATCTCCGCGCGCTCGACCGCGGTTGAAACCGATTCCGCCGCAGCCGTTACTGTTTCGAGCGCCACCCGAAGCTCGCGGGCGTAGGTTGCACGCAGTAGTTGATCGCGGCTGCCAAATCTGCGGAATACGGTCATGCGCGTGTAGCCAGCGCGCTCGGCGACCTGGTCGATGGTGAGATTGCGTTCTCCGGCAGCACTGATGACCTCAGCGGCGGCCTTGAGAATCGCGATGTCCGTGTTGGTCTCGTCGTCGTTGGGCGAAGTGCCGGTCGTCGCTGCGAGGAGCCCCTGCAGTGCCACACGCGTACCGGCCGACGTCACTGCTTGATCGTGGCACGGGGGGAACACATTCGGCCACCGTCGAAAATCCGCCGACGGTGGCCGCTGATCAGACGAGCGCCGGATCAGGCTGCGTAACGCGCTCACGATTGCCTAGTCCTGCCCGCCACTTCTCGGCAAGGAAAGTCGACGCCACGGCCATCCCGATGCATAGGCCAAGCATCACCAGAGACAAGATCCAGTCGACCGCGGCGGGAAGATCGGAGTACAAGGCGACGTAAACCGACCACGATGCCCCCGCGTAAACGATGGGCAACGCGATGGCCGCGACAATGAACCCGATTGCGGGACGGCGCCACCCAGTGGCCTGACCGGCAAGCGCATACAGCAGGAAACCGCCAACAAGCGGGAGAGCCACCTGCTGTGGTGCCACCACGAGGAACTTCATCGGCGCCTCCCCGTAGTACAACCACAAATGCAGCAGGTTGCCGAACGTTTCGATGATGACCACCGACACGAACAGGAGCGCCGCCGCGATGTGCAACGTCCGACGGCTGATGCCAGCCTCCATCTTCTTGTAAACGATGTAGGGGGCCAAGCCCACCCACGGAAGGTAACCGATTACCAGGAACCACGGGATCGCCCGGCCGAACGCGGTGAACGCCATCGGGTTGTTCCCCGCGTAGACGATCTTGCCGAGGATGTCGTATATCGGTTCATTGAAGGAGGCCACCAGCGCCCCGACGCAGCACGCTATCGGCAGGAAGTCACGCTCCTTCACGGCCAGCGAGACCGCCCATACGATCGCGGCGACCACGATGACACCGAAGACGGCCAGCAGCCCCCACGGGCTGACGTCCGAGACCAGTGGCGGCGGAGCAGGGATCCCCCCATCGGCCAGAGTTACCACGCGTCCACTCACGACACTTCCTCCATCACAGGGTTTGGCTTGACTGATTGACCGGTCTTCACGGGCTGAAAGACGAGCCCTCCACCGTTACGCCACAGTTCTGTGAGGTGCACCGTCCCGACGACGGCCACCCAGATCAGCACCAGCAGGGCGACAACGGCAACGTAATTGAGCACGGGCGGGAAATTGCCGTATAGCGCGATGTACAACGGTAAGCCCGTTGACGCGAACATCATTGGCAACGACAGCAGGGGGATGAACAGACCAGCGGCGAGGCGGCGGAACCCCTTCGCGGGTAGCGCCAGTGCGTACAAGAGAAAGCCTGCTACCAGTGGCACCGACGCCATCGCGGCCACTCCACCGAAGAACTGCAGCGGTGGATCGCCGTAGTACTTCCAGCCGTGCACGAACCGATTGACGACTTCGGTGCCGACGACTGACAACATGCCAAGCACTGACACCAAAAACAGCCGACGCTTGGACCATCCCGCGGCCATCCATCTCGCGATGACGTAAGGAAACAAGCCGACCCAAGCGATGTAACCCACGACGAGGAACCACGGGATCGGCCGGCCGAACGCGGTAAACGCGATGGGATTGTTCTCGGCGTAGGTGATCTTGCCCAGGATGTCGAAAATCGGTTCGTTAAGTGAACAAATCACGGCGCTGAGGCACGCGACTATCGGAAGCGCGTCGCGGCGCACGATGGCCCAGTAGCAGGCGAGCCCGACGGCGGCTGCCGCCGTCGCACCGAAGAACGCCAGCATCACGGCCGGGTTGAAATCTGACACGAGAACCGGCGGATCCGGCAACCCCGAGACGATTTCCCTCATGTGCGGATTCCTTTCTCACGCTGATGGCCGGTTCCGCCGAGTCTGTTGAGCCGCCCAGGGCCGAGCTCCGGTGACCTCGATGGTCCTGCGGACGTGGATACGTCCCTACGGCCAGCCACGCAGCCCGAAGCAAATCTTGGACTCATACTTCAACGTCGTGCACGACGGACTGTAACGCAAACCGCAAATCATCTGCAATGATATTCAGATACCAGCAGAAGTTTTCGGTTATTTCTACGCAATCTACGGTCGCCAGGGCGTCTTCCGCATGAAGGGGCCGCTCAGGTGAATCGGCACGGCGTGCCTACACAGTCAGCCCAAGGACCAGCTCGATGAGG
This sequence comes from Mycobacterium sp., assembly GCA_025965815.1. GTDB lineage: Bacteria > Actinomycetota > Actinomycetes > Mycobacteriales > Mycobacteriaceae > Mycobacterium. Next base: position 2,564 of record JAOPWF010000377.1, on the reverse strand, counting down.
GAGTGCGGCGCGGTCCACGCGCAGCCCGCGCACATCGGCGCGCCACTGCTGCTGAAGCGCGGACCAGGCGAGCTCTTCGGGTTTGGCCGGGCGGGTGGCCTTCTGCGCGGCGGCCAACTGCGCCGCGCTCAACGGACCCTCCACCGACTCCAGCTGGTGGCTGGCCCATTCCCGCAATTGGGAGGATCGGCGCGACCACGCGGTGATCGTCTCCCGATCGACGCCGGCCAGTTCTGCCATGCCCGTGTGGGGGTCGACCGGCGCCCACTCAGAGCCCAACGACTGGTGCAGTTCTCGGCGCAGCGTGGCTTGGTAGATGACCCCGGCCGCTTTGGCTTCGTGATACAGCGAGGTCCCGTCCAGGGACACCAAGACTCCGTCGGCGCGGCTTGCCGGTTCGGGACGATCACGTGGGTGTGTAGGTGCGGGTCCCCACACCGCGATGTCTCGTGCTGATACGCCACCGCCGCCAACCCCGGCAGCCGCACCAGGTCCTTCTGCTCGGTGACTGGGTTGTGCACTCGCGTGTAGCCGGCATGCTGAGCCAGGTACTCCATCGCCTCGGCCATGGCGGCGGCGTGCGCGTTGGCGATGGCCTTGGTCGCGACGTCATCCCCGCGTAGCGCGCGGATCAGCGACACGCTCTTGGGTGCGGCGAACGTCAGATCGAAACCGTGCACACCTCGGGCACCGAACCCGCGAACCCGCGTCCCAATCGAGGCGACTCCGTCGTCGAGCCAACGCGCCACCACCGGTGAGTCGGCTGCGCCGCCGACACGTTGCGCCTCGGACAAACCCGTCAGCGCGGCGACCCGGTGGGCGTTCCCGGCCAACAACCACACCGGAGTCCGTGTTTCGTGCTCGGTGTAGTACTCCCCTAACCCACCGCCGGCGCGCTGCAGATCCCGGGTCGCGCGCTCCGCGGTGTCTGCGGTGTCGATGTAGTAGTTGATCGACCACCGCTTGAGCTTCGAAATCGTCAACAACTAGCAATCCACCCACAGCCGAGGCTTCGACGCTTACTGCGCCACAACCAGTCTCGCACCCCTGCGCAAATGTGCCAAGGGTGTTTTTGAAGTTGGCACATGGTGTGACGGGGTGATGTAAGTGTAATGGCAGCAGGATGTTCGGGATGTAGAGTGACGGTGCGAGTAATGACGGGACGGATGGTGGGCAAACTTTGGAAGGGTGGGTGGATAGTGGAGAGGGTGGGCTGACTCCGCGCCGTGAGATTCTGCTCGCGCTGCTCGCCACGAACATCTGGACGGGTCTGGGGGTAGCGCGAAAGTTGTGCAGGAAGAGTCACTGGATGGAATTACAGTGGTGTGAGAGCACGCGATAACACGCTCCGACAGGCCGCGTAACATCCCGGCGCACCTCATCTCATCTGACAACAAAACAGCACGGGTGCGCGCGTTCGAGCCGACCCATCACATATCGACTCCGTTGAAGGGTGGTGAATCAAATTGGAAGACAGCGTGTTCAATGAACTTTCCCTGTTGCTCGCGGTGCCGCATGCGGCGCGGTTGCTGGGGATCAGCCGGGCCGCGGCCTACCGTCTGGTGGCCTCCGGCGAGCTGCCGGTGCGCCGCTTGGGTGGTCGCGCGTACGTCGTGACAGCAGGCCTCCGGGACCTTGCGTCATGAAAGGTGCGGTGTACCAACGCGGTAAGACGTGGACGTATCGATTTCGCGCACCTGAGCGAGATGAGGCCACCGGCGAATACCTCTGGCTCACCAAGGGCGGCTTTGCAACTGAGAAAGAAGCGTGGAAGGCGTGCCAGGAGGCGATGCGCGACGCCGATCGCGGACGCGTCGTCCGATCCTCCACCCGTTCGGTGTCTCAGTTCTTCGACGAATGGTTCACAGTCATCGAGCCGACGATCGATGCCACAACTTGGCGCAACTGGCGAGACTATGCGCACGCCTACGTGCTGCCGCGCATCGGCGGAGAACGGCTCCAATCGCTCAACGAGCCTCAGCTGCTCAAGCTCTAAGGGACGCTGCTCTCCGAGGGCAGGATCAAGCGAGACCGAAACAGCGTCATGTATGCGTACTGGGCGGAACAGACTTCGCGAGGGGCTGACCCGACACCACGTGATCTGGCGGCAGCGTGTGACGCCACCATTCACGCGGCGCGGTCCGCCGTCCGCCGGTACCGAGCCGGCATCCTCCCCAAGCCGACTCCCCCTGGGTTGGCGCCAAAGTCAGTGCGCAACATTCACGCGATGATTCACCGCGCCTTAGTCGATGCTGTGGCGTGGAAGTTCATTCCCGACAACCCGGCGAGCCGCATAAAACCGCCCAAGCGCGTCCGCTCACGGCGCCAGGTGTGGTCGTCCGAGGAGATTCGGGTATTTCTATCCCCGATCCGGAATGATCGATTCGCAGCGCTATTCCTTCTCGAACTCACTACCGGGATTCGACGTGGCCAGGTGTGCGGGCTGCGTTGGACTTCAGTTGATCTCGACGCTGGCGAGATCACGGTGCACGACAACCGAGTGGTCGTCGGGGGGCATGCGCGGGACAAGGCCGGCGGCAAGACGATCAATGCGGACCAGACAA
>JAOPWF010000371.1 GCA_025965815.1 Mycobacterium sp. | reverse complement strand
GAGCTGTTCACCTCCACCGAGGTCCTCGGGCGGATGGCGATGGAGAAGATGCTCGCCGGGCTGTCGACGCGCCGCTACCCGGTCGGACTCGAACCCGTTGGCCACGCCGTTGCCCAAACAGCCTCTGCCACAAGTAAGTCCGCGGTCTCGCGGAAGTTCGTGGCGATGACCGAAACCGCACTGGTCGAGCTGCTTTCGCGGGATCTGTCCGGGCTGGATCTGGTGGCGATGATCGACGGGGTGCACTTCGCCGAGTCGTGCTGCATTGTGGCGCTCGGCATCGACATCGAGGGCAACAAGCACCCGCTCGCGCTGGTCGAGGGCGCCACCGAGAACGCCACCGTGGTCACCGACCTGCTGGTCGGGCTGCGCGGGCGGGGCTGGACGTCACCCGCCCCATGCTGGTGGGCCTGGACGGCTCGAAGGCGCTGCGCAAGGCGGTGCTCGAGGTGCTCGACCGGCCGGCGATCCAACGCTGCCAGATCCACAAGATCCGGAACGTGAAAGACCGTCTGCCGCAACGGCTTCGGTCTAGTGTAGGACGGAAGATGGCCGATGCCTACCATGCCGATTCGGCGCTGGAGGCCGAGGCCGCGCTGCTCGCCCTGGCCAAAGAGCTTGACCGTACCCATCCCGGGGCGGCAGCCAGCCTGCGTGAGGGGCTCGATGAGACGCTCACCGTGCTGCGCCTGGGCGTGCCACCCACCCCTGAGGTCGACAAACAGCATCGAGTCGATGATCTCGATCTGCCGCGAGCACGCCGGCAACGTCAAGCGCTGGCGCGACGGGCAGATGGCGCTGCGCTGGTGCGCGGCCGGCATGGTCGAGGCCGGCAAGCAGTTCCGCCGCGTCAACGGCCACCTGCACCTGCCGGCGCTTCGCGCCGCCCTCAAGCGTGAGTTCACTAAATCTGTCGGACCAATCGGGCATGATGATCAGGTGAGCGCAGCCTGATGCTCACCGGGCCGCCACCGAAGTTCCACGAGACTCGGGACATCCTCGTCGCAAGTCCAAGTTTCCCTTGCTGGACAGGCACTTCCGTGCATCTACACGCGGTGAACGCCTCTCAGCAGTGAATGATTCGGGCTAACAAGGGCCGAAGGACCCTTGTACGGTGATCAGGCAGAAAGCATCGTCTCTTTAATGAAGCGCCTCTGGGGAGAGCGGGCTGAGTCATGGCGACTTGCCCGAGCGGCCACGAAAACCCCGATCACGCGCATTTCTGGAGCGAATGCGGAGCCCATTTCCGTTGGTGTGCGAGACTTGTTTCACCTGTCAGGAGGCCCGATGAGCACAAGACGGCCGCCCGCCGGCTTGGAGGGCGCGGCTGGGCGTTGTGGCTGGCGACGGTCGCCAGCACCAGCTGGACCCCGCCGAGGAGACGGTGTTGCACGTAGGCGCCCAGCTGTTTGCGATGTTCGCGAGCATGGGCGCCGATGTCGACGATCTGCCCGTGCGCTTCGCCAGCCTACGGGCGTCGACCCTCGGACCCAAGAATGCCGTAGCCGGGAGCGAAGGCCGCGGCATGACGGGAGTGCTGGAGTCCATTCCAGAGGTCGCCCTCGACCCACTCATCGCATTTACCTGGGGCGTCGGCAACCTGTGTGCGCCCGATATGTTTGGCCCAAAACTAATCAAAAAGATCTCAACTCGTCATCGGGCCGCATCACCCAGTGGAGTGTCAGAAAGTAGTCTATGAACAATTCTTCACCGGGATCCGCGCCTGTTCGCGTATGCTACTACATGCAAACGCACACTTGCCCTGAACAAGTCACTCGGCTGGCTGAACTAATAAGCGGAGGTAGTCCTACTAGTGTAGTTTTGATTGACCACGATAGCGGTGGCTCGCGGTTGGACTTGACGCGACTGGAATCCCTTCCGGATGTACATGTGTTCGTGGGAGGGGGCAGCTATGGGGATTTCTCTCACCTTGACCGATATTTCGCTGCTGTTGATTGGCTTGATGAACATGGGATAGAAATCGATTGGCTCCAGATCCTGTCCGGCCAGGATTACCCCCTGCGCTCGATCGTTGACATTGAGCGCGCTTTCAGCCTCGGAGAGGCAGACGGCTACTTGCATTACGCGCCTGTCTTTCCCGATCGAACCCCAGCGGAAGCCGACTGGGGTGTTGGACCGGAATATCGGTTGGCCACCCCCTTCAACACAAAGATGCGCTTCGAATACCGGCATTGGCGTGTCGGTCGACCCTCAGTGACCAAGCAACGCTGGCTTCGCCCAATAATGGCCCTCAATCTCGTCCAGCCGTGGGTTCGAGTAAGTCTGGCCTTTTCAACGATTGGTATCCGGCGCAAAACCATTTTTAATGACAATCTTATCTGTTATGGCGGTTCGTTTTTCTGTGCCCTTTCGATGGAATGTGTTCGGTACGCGCGTAACTTCGCGATCGAGCACCCAGACATCGCGGCGTTTTTTCGGGGAATGGCGGGACCGGAGGAAGTGTTTATGCAAACTGTTTTGGTGAACTCGGGACGTTATAGATTTCATCCTCACGGCACGCACTACGTCGACTTTTCCAGGAGCCGAAATAACCATCCCAAGACTCTCGGGCTGGAGGACCTCGACATGATGCTCGGAAGTGGTGCTTTTTGGGCGCGCAAGTTTGATGCTTCTTGCGATTCTGCGGTGCTCGATTTTCTCGATCGTCGCGTCCGGGGCGAGACGACCGTTGGCGAAACAGGCTTGGCGAAAAGAGGCAGGAAAGGATGATGGGTGCTCACTGTCGCGCAAGCCTCGTTTCATCGTCAAACAGCATCGCGGGACAAAGCGGGCAAACACGTGCGATCGCTTGATTCGAGAGACTACGATGAAAGTGTAACGCCCCATGCCAGCAGCAGCTTGCAGACTGGGCGGCATACCTCGAAGCACTTCCTTATGAGAGCGGGCGGGGGCGACTGAGGCAGTCACCGCTCCCAATGGCGAATGAGACACGCACACGTATGAGCCGAAGTGAATCAACGTATGACGCCATCGTCGTCGGCTCGGGAGCCTGTGGCTCGTGGGCTGTTAAGGAGCTGACGGAAGGCGGCCTGAAGGTTGTCCTGCTCGAGGCTGGCAGAAACCTGGACATCGCCCGCGACTTTCCGGCCGACGCGCAGGTCGGCGGACCGGGGATGGTGGGGCGCCTGAAATCGGGGATTCGGGGCCAGCAGGTTCAGGCTCGATGCGGATCCTTCTCCGAGGCCACCAAGCAGTTTTACGTCAACGACAGACAGAATCCCTATACAACGCCGCGAGGAAAACCGTTCCTCTGGTTCAGGGGCCGGCAACTCGGCGGCCGCCTTCACACGTGGGGCAGACATGTGCCCCGCATGTCGAATTACGAGCTCAAGGCCGCCAGCGTCCGTGGAGACGGCGTCGATTGGCCGTTGTCGTACGAAGACCTGGCGCCCTACTACGACATCGTCGAGCGGACGCTCGGCGTCTACGGGAAACCCGCAGGCATTCCAAACTGTCCGGACGGGCAGTTCATCGGCCCCACGAAAACGACAAAGATCGAAGAAGCGTTCCTGACCAATGTCGAGAAACGACTTCCGAACGTCCGCGTGACGTACGGGAGGAATGTCAAGTACGACAACAACAGGGTTCCGCTTCCCGTCAGGCTCGCTCTGGCAACCGGCCGCCTCGACATGCGGACAGACGCCATCGTGAGCCGATTGTTGATCGATGCGCGGTCGGGGAAAGTGACCGGCGTTGAATATGTCGATCGATTGACAAAGAATATGCAGGCAGTTCACGGAAAGGTCATCGTCCTCTGCGCGTCGGCGATCGAGAGTGTGCGGATCCTTCTGAACTCGGCATCCGCGAAGCATCCGTCAGGTGTCGGCGGATCGTCGGGCCATCTCGGTCGCTATCTGTGCGACCAGGTTGGGTACGCGCAGAACGGCAACGTGTCTGAAGGGGATGTCGAGCCCGCCTCCAACGAGGATGGGTTCGACTTTACGGGAACGGGAACGGGCCTTTACATCCCAAGCTTCTGCGAAAAGGAATCGACGAACTTTCCTGGCGGCTATGGCATTGAGGTCTCGATTGGCCGCGGCGATCCGACGTGGCGCATGTTCGCGCTTGGCGAAATGCAGCCGCGATATGAAAATCACGTGTCGCTCGACCCGACCGTCAAGGACGCGTGGGGCATCCCCGTAGCCAGAATCGAGTGCAGCCATTCTCAGGATGAAGTCAATATGGTTGCGCACATGAAGCGGAAGCTTCCGGAAATTGTAGCCGCCGGCGGCCTGCGGGTCGAGAAGAACTTCGATCTCGGTCGCGGCAGTATCCTCTTCCGACTGCTTCGATCCCAGGTGCTTACGAAGCACGGTGCTCTGTTGCCTGGGGCAGCCATTCACGAGAGCGGCGGCGCGCGCATGGGCGACAAACCGGACAACTCGGTGCTGAACTCGCACTGTCAGTGCTGGGATGCCGACAACGTGTTCGTGACCGACGGCGCATGCTTTGTCTCCCCCGGATTTCAGAATCACACGCTCACGATGATGGCCCTCACGGCTCGAGCGTGTCAGTTCATCGTTCGTGAATATGCGGAGCGCGTGAACTGAAGGAACTACGGGAAGTTTGCCGGGATTGATAAGCGAGTCTCCCGAATCGTCTTCGGCACCGATCGATTGCGGCGGCGGCGACGATGGTGGCTGCCCAATCGAAGCCTCGAGCAACAGGACTTCTCGCTTTTGGGTCGGTCATTCGAGCTCGGATGCAACTCATTCGACACGGCGCGTATATATCGGGACAGTGAACGGACGCTGGGGGCCTGGATCCGGGAACACCGGAACCGCGACAAGGTCGCCGTCATCAGCAAGGGATGTCATCCCGACGGCTCAGGACCTCCGCGGCTCCTTCGTCTAACAACCTGGCTCCAAATCCGGGTGGACTCAAATCGGGGACCCGAGTTGGCTCAATTTAGCTTAGCGACCGCGACCGCGACCGGTCGCCGGTCGCCCGGAGCGCGTCGCCCGCGTCAAGGCCGAGAAGAGTTCGATCTGGTGGTTTGCGGACTCTTCGTGAATGAGGGTGCATTGGTTGCTGGCGGATATCCGCGGCTGGGGTTCGTCGCTGAGCTGAGGTGGGTCCTCGGCGGGTGACGATGCGGGTTCCTACACGCACGCACGAACCCGCCGAGGTGACCCATGTCGAAGGCTACTGCCTGCCCGCCGTCTGTTGTTGCCGACACGATCATGCGCACGATCGAGTTGGGCGTGACCATTACCGACGCCGCTGTCGATGAGGAGGTGACGACCGTCTTCTGCGCCCCGGTGGCCCGCGATCCGCGGTGCCCGGACTGCGGGCGCGAGGGCCGCTACCGCGACACCATCACCCGCCCGTTGACCGATCTGCGGGTCGCCGGGTACCCGCTCGTTCTGCGGGTCGCTGTGCCCCGCTACCGCTGTGTCACTCTCGATTGTGGACGGGTGGTGTTCTGCCAGGGTCTGGGCAAGCTGGCGGCGCCACGATCAGCGACGACGCGGCGGTGTGCTCGGTATGTGTTGCGGCGGTTGATGATCGATCGCACCACGGTCTCGGCGATCGCCGCCGAACTCGGCGTCTCCTGGCACACCGTGAACTCGATCGCCATGCGGGCCACCGCTGATCTGGTGGCCGCTGCCGGGCCCGACCGGCTGGCCGGGGTGAAGGTGATCGGCATCGATGAGCACCGCTGGGCCCCACGACGCCGCGGAACCGATGGGTTCGTGACGGTGATCATCGATCTGACCCCGGTGCACGATCGCAGCGGGCCCGCACGCTTGCTCGACGTCGTCGAAGGACGATCCGCGAGCGCACTGGCGCGCTGGCTCTCCGCGAGCCCAGCGCATTCGCTGCCGGCGTCGAGGTGATCGCGATGGACGGGTTCGCCGGCTACAAGACCGCCGCAGCCGAGGTGGTCCCGGATGCGGTGACAGTGATGGACCCATTCCACGTCGTCGCCCTGGCCGGGGCCAAGCTGGATCTGATCCGCCAACGCATCCAGCAGCTGACCCTCGGGCGGCGCGGGCATACCGGCGATCCGCTCTATGGGATCCGGCGCATCGCCCGCACCCGCCTCCAGCTGTTGTCAACCCGCCAGTACGACCGCCTGACCAGCGTGCTCGACGCCGACGAGCACATCGCCGTCAAGGTCGCGCACGTGATCTATCAGAAGATCATCGCCGCCTACGCCGACCCGAACCGTCGCCGCGGCAAACACGCGAGACCAGGCTGATCGGCTCGATCCGCCGCAGCGTCCCAGCAGGACTCGACGAGATCGCCCAACTCGGCCGCACCCTGTGGCGCCGACGCGACGACATCCTGGCCTTCTTCGACCACCACGCCTCCAACGGACCCACCGAAGCCATCAACGGACGCCTCGAAGCCCTACGCCGCAATGCCCTCGGATTCCGCAACCTCACCCACTACCGAATCCGATCACTGCTGCACAGCGGCGCACTCCACGCACTCGTCAACGCACTCTGAATTACGAAGAGCCACATTGTTTTCCAGCGCCACAATCCTGTTGTGTATGCCGCGTTCGAGTAGTTGATCGGTCGGAATCCGAACCGGCGTTCGACTTGGTTGATCCACAACGATCCGGTCGGTGCGAAGTGCAACGCCAGGGATTGCAACACTATCCCGCGAGGACGACCCGGTTCATCTCGAGTCCCATGCCGCGCGCTAGCGCCGTCCATTTCACCCGCGGACCCCCACGAGTTGCCATAGCCGCAAATAACCTCTCGCTACGAGCACTGGACTATTCCGGTCAATCACGCGCATAGCCGCTTCCGATCCTAGTTTCGTGCGGAGCGACTTATTTGCCATTATTTCAGACAGAGACAGAGCGAGGTCCCCCGGAGTGTTCGAGGAGGGTATCAGCCCGCATCCCTCGTCTAGCAACTCATCCCCGCCAGCAGACGGAGGCGCAACACAGGCCAATCCGCAGGCCATTGCCTCGAGGATCGCATTGGGCATACCTTCGCGATAAGACGGAAGGCACAAGATATCTGCTGCCCGAAGATACGGAGCAACGTCATCTTGGGCACCACAAAAGCGTATCGCCTGGGCGTGCGGAGATGCCTCGGCCAGATCAAGGATTTCCTGCATATAAGATTGGCCACCAGTTGGCAAAGGGCCGCCAACGATTAAGAGCAATCCATTCTCGCTAAAGCGTTCGATCGAGTCGAGGGCACGGATGAGGTTCGCAATTCCTTTGTCCCGCACGACATGCCCCACAAAGATAAGAACTGTCTGGTCCGGCTCGATGCCGAGGGTTGTACGAGCTTTTACGCGCGACGACTCATCTGGAACTGAGAAATGCTGGAGATCGACTGGCACGGGTATAACCACTGCCCCCGGTATTCCCATTTCTCCGATTTCGTCGCGCATCTTCGGTGTTAGTGCTACGTGACGACAGCGTTGAAGTGCTCGACGTCTCAGCTCTCCAAGCAAGCCCGTCAGGAAGTAAGCTGGGTCACTACGGGCTGCCCAGGTCAGGATCGTCTTCCTTCCCAACCCGGCCAGTCGACACGCGATGGCGAGGTCGGCATCCATCAGAACGTTCACGCCCCAGATCGACGACCGACGACGTAGCAGCCATGCCCAGGAGCTCAGCAGATTGGCGAGCTTAGCGACCCGCCCACGCCCCACGACGCCGACGCGGCGAACTTCGACGCCGTCCCTGCACTCCGACTTCGGCGCTCCGGCGACTCTACCTGTTAGGACGACCACGCTGAAGCCGAACTCCTGGAACAAATGAGCCTGGAGTCGAGTCTGTGTGGAAGTGCCGCCGAGTGATGGAAAGTAATCGGGGACGAGACTGACTATCCGCCGAACGTCCTCCGAAGCGGAGCCTCCCAAACTGTTCACAATATTCGGACCTCCCCCCACTTCCTACTTCCCGCCCTGCGCTCAGGTCAGCAGATCCGAGCCCGCCAGTTAATGGTCCCTTTTTGAAGTCGTCGGGCGGTTGGCTTTGAGAGATTTGGTCGAGAAGTTTTGGTCCATACAACGGATGTACGCGTGGGTTCCTGGCCTTCATCGACGTCAACCGCGACGAGTTCGGGGTCGAGCCCATCTGCGCCATCCTGTCTTCGGCAGGAGTGTCGGTGGCCCCGAGCACCTACTACGCGGTCAAGACACGGACGCCGTCGGCGCGGTCGCAGCGCGCCGACGCCATGGGGTCCGGGCCTCACGCAGCTGCGGGACTTCACCGCCAACCGACCAAACCAGCTGTGGGTTACCGACCTGACGTTCGTGCCGACCTGGGCCGGGGTGGCCTACGTGCTTCATCACCGACGCCTACAGCCGGACGATCGTGGGCTGGCGCGTAGCCGGCCACGTGCGCACCACGATGGTGCTCGATGCCATGAGATGGCCCGCTGGTCACGTGGGAACACGTTGCCGAGCTTGACATGTCACTCCGATTATGCCGAGGTTTGTGTTAAGCCGAGGATCTGTGGACATCGCGTGTGCTGGTGGGGGTTGCTGGTCGATTCCTCGGCTTAACGTTGCGGGCTGTGGTTAGCGTCCGTCGTATCTCTACGTCTGTGGAAGGGGACGGTGATGGATATGACGGTCATGCAGATCGGCGCGATTGTCGTTGCGGAGTTGCGCACGGCTGGCTATATGGAGTCGACTATCGGCCAGTACGCGAAGACGATCAAGGCGCTGTCTGAGTTCGCTTCGGAGCGCGTGTATTCCGTTGAGTTGGGTGCTGAGTTCGCGTCGATGACGATCAGCCCGCGCACTGGCCGGTTCAGTGCGCAGCGCCGGTTTGATTATCGACGTCTTGTTGAGGTGTTCGATTCGTATGTGCAGACCGGCCGAGTGGATCTATCGGTTCGTGGACGCGGTGGCGGAGGGCCACGGCCGACGGTGAACGGGTTCGTCGAGTTGGATGCCGCGTGGGAGGCGGAGATGGGCCGTTGCGGTTTGGCGGCGGCCACACGCGCCGCCTACGGGCGGGTGGCGCGTAGTTACCTGGTGTTCCTGGAACGAGACGGGAACGCTAACGCTGAGTTCAGTGAGGCCGATGGCGCCAGTGTGTTGGCGTTGTTGGAGTCCTTGCTGGGCAGGTGGGCCAAGTCGTCGTTGTGTTGGGTGGTGTCGAACTTTCGACCGTTCCTGAAGTTCACCGGTCGCCCTGATTTGGTCGACGCGCTGAATTTGGCTGGCGTCAGGCGATCCCACGCGATAATCCCCGTTCTTGGTGACGCCGATGAGGAATTGGTCGTCCGGGCATGCGCGTCGGGGGCGGTGAGCGCTCGGGACGCGGCGATCACAGTGCTGGCGCTTACGACGGGGCTGCGGGCCTGCGACATCGTCGGAATGCGTGTGAGTGATGTCGACTGGCGTGGGCGCACGATTGGGGTCGTGCAGCAAAAGACGGGTAACCCGCTGCCGCTGCCGGCGCTGCTGGTGGGCAAGCTTGCTGACTAACCACTCGGTGAGCGTCCCAGCTCAGCCGATGATCACCTGTTCTTACGCTCGGTGGCCCCGCATACCCGGTTGACCGATCACGCGGCGGTGCACCGGGTGACGGTGACGACATTCGCGAAGGCAGGAGTGGTCGATGTTAAGGCCGGGACCCGGCGGCTGCGCCACAACGCCGCGTCCCGGCTACTGGCTGCAGCGGTGCCGCTTCCGACGATCTCGGCCGTGCTGGGGCACGCCACCGCGGAATCGACGAACCTGTACATGAGCGTCGACCGGGCACGTCTGCTCGAATGCGTCCTGCCGGTTCCAGAAAGTGTGCGGTCATGAGCAGTCACGGTTTCACCAGCGCGTTCGCGCCCGACCTGGAGGCCTATCTGGCGTTCAAGGCGAACATGGGCTTCTACCGAACCTCTCGCATCTGGTACCTGCAACGGTTCGACGCCTACTGCGGCGAGCACAACCACACCGTATTCGATAGGGACACCGTCGAAGAATGGGTCAGCGTCCAGCTGCAACGTTCATGCCGTTACCGGTCCTGGATGTCCTATCTCCGCGACTTCGGCCGGTGGCTGAACATGCACGGAGCCACCGATGCCTACGTGCTGTCCGAACAGTGGAAGACCCCGATCGTCGCCCCCCACCCGTACTTGTTGGCCAGACGTGAGATCGAGTTATTCTTAGCCGCCGCAACACAACTGCAGGTGCAAGCCCCGTGGCGATGGCAGGCGGTCGCGTTCTTCACGCTGATGCATTCGTGCGGGCTGCGGACCGGCGAGACCCGCGCCCTGCAGACCGGGCAGGTCGATTTGAATGCCGGGCACATCGACATCGTCTGGTCCAAAGGTAATCGCAGTCGCAGACTGCCGTTGACCGGTCACGTCATCGAGATCCTCAATGCGTGCGATCGGACCTCGCGCGCCCACTTCTCCTCACGCCGCATATTTTTCGTCTCTGCCACCGGTAACCAGGTCACTGCGGCCACAGTCGGGAAGATGTTTGGCCGCATCTGGGATCAGGCCGCGCTGCCCCGGCCCGTGGCCGGCCAGCAGCCGCGACCATACGACTTCCGCCACCACTTCGCCCACGCCAACATCCAACGATGGACGAAGCAGGGCAACGATATCGCCGCGGTGCTGCCCTACCTGTCCCGCTACATGGGCCACGCAACCTTTGACAGCACCTACTACTACGTTCACACCTCGCCCGACTTCATCGACGCCTACGCCGAGATCACCCGGCAGAGCCAGGCACTGTTGCCGGAGGTCGGATTCCAATGAGACGAGACCCGCAAACCGGCGCCCCGGACTTCTTCAGCTTCGCCCGCGACTTTCTGCATGCCTACATGCCCAAGACCAGGGGACTGTCACCGAAGACGGTCGAGGCATATCGGATCAGTTTGGAGTGCTTCCTGATCTCCCTCGCCGAGACCGAGCGCATCGAACGCGACCGCGTCAGCTTCGCCCACTTCGATCGCCAGCACCTGAAAGGATGGATGACCTGGATAATCGACCAGCGGAACTACGCGCCTAAGACCGTCGCGTTGCGTCTGAGTGCCATCAAAGCGCTCCTGGCTTACGCAGCCCACGAAGACCTCACCCTCGTCGCGCTCAGCCAAGCCGCCAAGGCCCTCAAAGCCCCGGCCCGCCCGAGGATGCCCATCGAGTACTTCACCGAGCCGCAAACCCGGGCGATCCTTGCCGCGTTCACCGGACAGACGCCGAAATCTCGCAGGAACAGGATGCTGCTCATCTTGCTCTACGACACCGCTGCACGCGTGGGTGAGATCACCGGCCTCACGCTGGGGGATCTCTGCCTGAAACGCCCTGGAAATCATGGAGGCTCCTGACCTTGGAAACGAGGATGGAGTCATGCCGAAGGAGCAGTCTCCTGGGAAGCCGACGACGCGTAGGTACAGTCTGGAGGAGAAGGCCGCCGCGGTGCGGATGGTGCGGGCGTTGCGCGCTGAGCTGGGCACCGATCACGGGACGGTGCAGAGGGTTGCCCGCCAGCTCGGGTATGGCGTCGAGTCGGTGCGCTCCTGGGTTCGCCAGGCCGACATCGATGACGGCTACGCCCCTGGGGTTACGACTGCCGAGTCTCAGCGGATCCGCGATCTTGAGCAGGAGAACCGAGAACTCAAGCGCGCCAACGTTATCTTGGGTCGGTTCGGTCGTTTGGTCGCGTGACCAGGTTGTTCTCGTTGTGGACGGTGTCTGCGACGGGTGGCCCGTGCGGGCGGGTGGCGCGGAGTTGGCCGTGCAGCTGGGCTACTTGGTTGCGCAGTCGACGGTTGTCGTCATCGAGTTCAGTGATGCGGGCGTGGGCGAGTTTGAGCCGTTGCCGCAGGGACGCGTCGGAGCTGCGCTGGGTTTGGTCGATTATCGGCGGGCTTGTCGGGCGTTGGTCGGTGAGTTGTCGGATCTGATCGCGTAGCCCGATTTGGGCGTAGAGCCAGGCGCGGGAGACGCCGGCGCGGGCAGCGATGTCGATGACCGTGTAGCGCTGATCGGTCTCGCTGAGCTCTCGTAGGGTGCGCTGGGCGCGTTCGAGAGTGCTGTCACGGCGTCGTTGAGCGGCGGCGAGCAGGTGGTGGGTGTTGTCAGAACGCATCGGATGTTCCTTCTCCGCAGCATGTTCCGCTGGATGATGCCTGGCTGCATCGGCAGCTGGGGTCGTGTTCGAGGGTGCTGATGATGGTGAGCAGGTTGGTCTCGACGGAGCGGTTCATTTCGGCAAGGCGGATGTGGCCGTCGGTTTCGGCGCGGGTAATCAGTGCGCGGGTGGCGGTGAGCTGATGGTGGTGTTGAGGCAGGAATTCGGCGGTGGTGACGAACAGCGGACAGGTGAGGCAGGCGTTGGCGTGTGGGCACGATTTCTGCATCGGCAGACCGCAATAGCCGTTCGGTAGAGCCATTTTCGCGCGAGACAGGTTCTGTTTCATCCAAGCGGCGTCGGCGAGCGGACCGTCTGTGCTGGTGTTGACGGGCTCGCCGCGAATGTTGATCTTCTGAGCGCGTTCCCACTGTTCGCGGATGGTGGTGTCGGCGAGGCGCGCGTAGCGGGCGGTCATGGTGTGGCTGGTGTGGTCGAGCAGGCGACGCACCACTTCCTGCGGTACGTCGTTGTTGATCAGCCGGGTGGCGTAGGTGTGCCGGAACTGGTGGGGTGTGATCTTGACCGGGCTGCCGAATTCGTCGATGACCGCGATATCGGCCATCCATCGCTTGAGCCGCATGTCGAAAGTTCCCGTGTGGATGGGGAATCGGCCGTCGGGGTTGGCATGCCCGCGCGGCAGCAGGACGCTGGTGTCGGGGAACCGTTGTCGGGAGCGGATCTGTTGGGCCTCGATCATGGTGGTGAGTTCGTCGTCGATGGGGACCATGGCGTCGCGGCGCATCTTGTGGTTGCGGTAATGCAGGTAGACCGCTCCCTGGTGGTCGCGGGTCAGGCAGTCCAGCCCAAGTCGGGTGGCGTCGCCGATGCGCAGCCCGGTGCGGATGAGGATCTCGACCAGCAGCCGGATCCGCGGGTCGGTGAGGCGGGTGAGGTTGTCGGCGCTTTCGAGCTGGTTCATGACGAACTCGGGGATCGCGCGCGGCGCTGACGCTTCGGCGCGACGGGGATGGTCACTGGGATACAGTTCCGCTTCGGCGGGCAGCCGCGTCCAACGGTGCTGGCGGACGGCGCGCAGAAGCCCTGTGACGGAACTGATGTCGCTGCTCCGGGTTTTCGCGTGCGGGACGGCGACCGCCAGCTGAGCCAGGTAGGTCTCTAGCGTCGCGCGGTCCAGCGCGGCGGGACCGGTCGAGGCTGCCAGTCCGGGTGTCAGCCGCGACAGCCGCACGATGGCGATGAGGTCCTTGCGCAGCTGGCCTAGCCCGATGCCGCAGGAGATGCGCCATCGGCACCAGCGTTTGGCTAGCTCCCGCAGCCAGCGTGGCTGCACCGGCGTGAAGTCCAGCCGGGCGCCGTGGCCGGCCGCGACGCCGAGCCGTCGCAGTAGCCACACATCACGTGGGTATTCGCTGTCCCATCCGGTTCCGTCGCGGACGTCGAGCAGGCAGTCGATCGCGTAGCCCAGGAAAGCCCGCGGTGAGGTGGTCGAGGCGGCGGCGGGCAGTCGGGCCAGCCAGTCCTGCACCGAGTGGTCCAGCAGCGAGACTGTGGCGCTGTCGACCACGAGATGGTCCAACAGTGGTTTGATCGATCGCGGTGTGGTGCGGGTGCGGTTGGCATCGACGCGGCACTGGATCGCGTACTGGATCTCGAGCCGCAATTGCGGTGGCAGCGGCCCGAAGTCGAAGTGGTCTTCGCCGTAGTTGGTGCAGTAGGCGATGAATTCCGCCGCCGGTGGCCGGCCTCGCTGCCGCCACCGGGCATGGTGCGACCGGCACCAGCCGCCATCCAACTCGGCCCATAACGAGCACCCCGGCAGTGCGCATACGCTGGTCGTGGTGGCCAGGCTCGGAGTCCACTGGTCCACGGTTGGGCGTCCGGCTTTGTCCCAAGCGCGGGAATGCTTGTAACACAGTCGGTATTGATGCTGCCCGTATCTGCAGTCGGTGACCTGGCACGGCCGAAGCGGACGGTGTCCCATCACGGCAGGATCCGCAGAGATCACCCAGGCCCGCCGGTCGGGACGGTCGTCGAGGTTCCATCGCCGCAGATGAGCCAGACAGAGTCCGCCATACCGGCTGGAATGCACGCAGTCGCTGACCTCGCAAGCGGGCGTGCCCAGGATCGCGTCGTCCGCTGCGGGCACCAGCACATCGACTCGGAACTCGGCGCGCAACAACGCATCCAGGCGACGGTGCAGGCGTGTATCCGGCTGGGTGGCCAGCGCCTCGACACTCACCGCTGCACGTCCTCGTTCGTCAGCCAGCCCGCCGCCACCAGCGCCCGCCGAGCGTCCTCGATCTTCAGGTGCGCGTACGTGTCGCTGGTGGTCGTGATCGAGGTATGTCCCAGCAGTTTGGCGACCACCTCCACCGCGACGCCGCGGCGCAGCAGTTCTGTGGCGTATGTGTGCCGAAACATGTGCGGCCCGAACATCGTCCCGGTCCGCTTGCGGATCCGGCAGGTCAGGTCGTAGACACTCGGATAGGTCAGCGGGCTTCGAGCCGGGCTGCACCACAGGTTGACGAACACGTAGTCGCTATCCAGGTCGCCGTATTCGGTGTGCAGATAATCGGAGTAGAGGCGGATCACTCGCGCTGGCACCGGCACCTGCCGACCGCCACCCTTGGCTCGAGCGTCGTTGCCGTTAGTTCGTGGCGTCACCGTGACCAGCCGGGATGCGGCGTCGATGTCGCTGTGCCGCAACCCCAGCGCTTCACCGACCCGCAACCCGCTCTCGGCAAGCAACGTGAACAAAAACCGGTCCCGCAGCCGATCGCACGCCGCCACAATGGCTGCGACCTGCTCGCCGTCGAGCGTGCCGGGGATACGCCGCTCGGCGCGCAGACCGATCCGGCGGGTTCGTTCCGGTCGAGAGCCCAAGTGCGCCAACAACGGCCGCCAGGATCCTCCGCGTGTGCCACGTCGCTGCCAGGTCACCAGTAGATCGCCCAGGTCCACGCCGTGACGCTGCTGGAATTCGTAGAACGCCGACACCGCCGACAGCTTCCGGTTCACCGTCGACTCCGAACACATGCAAGCCGCCGTCGGCAGCCCGGTCACATTCGCGGCCCGCGACCCGGCCGGCAGCCGCAGCCAGGCCACGAAGCGCCCCACATCCTCGAGCCGGATCGCCGACCACACCAGGCCGTGCTGGTCGAGGAACTCGAACCAGTCCCGCAGATCGTGCGCATAAGCCTTGACCGTGTTCGGCGAGCGCTCCACCGCATGCAGATGCGCCAGGAACGACTCCGCCGGCTCCACCACCGAGCCGTCGTCAGTCAACGTCCACGACCGCGGATCGCCGAACGGCATCTCCACTCGCTGCACCCGCATACCCAGCCCCGTCATAGACACCGAAGATAACCAGCCCACAACGGATCTCGGCGCACCCCGGACCGCGTGTCGTTTACATCATCGACAGGAGGCTGAGAACCTCAGATAACCAACGAAATTCTGAAGCGAGCGGCCAGTTTCTTCGGGGCGGAGCTCGACCGCCAACACAAGAAGTAGTCGACCTCATCGACGACAACCGCGACGCATTCGTGGTCGAGCCCATCTCCACCGTCCTGCGAACAGCAGGGGAGTCGGTGGCCCCGAGCACCTACTACGCGGCCAAGTCCCGCAGTCCGTCGCAGCGGGCCCAGCGTGACGCCGTCCTGGGTCCGGCCCTGGTCCAGTTGCGGAAGGACAACTACCGGGTGTATGGGGCCGCAAGCTGTGGAAGACCGCCCGCAAGGCTGGTCATGATCTGGGCCGGGATCAGGTGGCCCGGCTGATGCGCGCGGCCGGCATCGCCGGTGTGCGCCGGGGCAAGCGGGTACGCACCACCAAACCCGATCCCGGTGCCCCGCGCCATCCCGATCTGGTGGGCCGCGACTTCACCGCCAATGCGCCCAATCAGCTGTGGGTGACCGATCTGACGTTCGTGCCGACCTGGGCCGGTGTGGCTTACGTCTGCTTTATCGTCGACGCGTACAGCCGGATGATCGTCGGCTGGCGCGTCGCAGGCCATATGCGCACCACGATGGTGCTCGATGCCATCGAGATGGCCCGTTGGTCACGCGGAAACACGTTGCCGGGCTTGACATGTCACTCCGACGCCGGATCGCAATTCACGTCCATCCGCTACGGCGAACGCCTCGCCGAGATCGGTGCGGTGCCCTCCATCGGGACCGTCGGGGACAGCTTCGATAACGCCCTCGCGGAGACGGTGAACGGATACTACAAGTCTGAGCTGATCTACGGACCGGCCCGCACCGGGCCATGGAAGACCGTCGAAGATGTCGAGCTGGCCACCCTGGGATGGGTCCACTGGCACAACACCAGCCGGCTGCATGGCTACCTGGGTGACGTTCCACCCGCAGAGTTCGAAGCCATCTTCTACGCTACGAAACGGACCGACCAACCCCTGGTCGAAATCCAATAGCCCGAGCCTCCATCAGAACCAGGGCGATTCAGGACACAGCCCGCGTTTAGGGTCGAAGCGGGTTTTGTCCGCAGCGTGAATCGGTTTCGGCCGCACAAATCCGGGCACTGTCGCCGCACGAAGGGCCTGTTTTGGTCAATCGAGGCTTGGCCACCGCA
>JAOPWF010000363.1 GCA_025965815.1 Mycobacterium sp. | reverse complement strand
CGGATTCAGGTGCGGCAGCAGTCCGGTCTCCTCCAGCACCCGGATCGCCATCGCCCGCACATAGTCCAGTGTCGAGTTGAAGCCGCGCTCGTCGAGCCACTGACGCGCCTCGTCCCACCGTTCTTCGGGTCGGTCTCCGAGGGTGAAAAGCGCCTCCTTGCAGCCAAGTTCCGCGCCACGGCGAGCGATGTCCAAGATCTCGTCCGGTTCCAGGTACATGCCTGCGCCGGCGGCGCGCAGCTTGCCGGGCACGGTGACAAAGGTGCAGTAGTGGCAGCTGTCCCGGCACAGATGGGTGACCGGAATGAAGACCTTGCGGGAGTAACTGATCGGCAGCCGCCCGTTGGCTCCGCGGCGCCCGGACGACTTCAGCCCGGCGTCACGCACTCGGGCCGCGCTGGCGCTCAGTTCGACGAGATCGTCGCCGCGCGCGGTCATGGCGATCGCGGCCTCTTCGACGTTCAGGGCCACCCCATCGCGGGCACGTCGCAACACACGTCGCATCGCGGAAGCGGTCGGCCTCGGCGGGACCTGGGGGTCCGGCAGAACAGTCGGGTCTTCACCCGGAGTCAAGCGCACCCCCGTATAACTCCGGTCCGGTTGGTATTCATCCGCCTGTCTCACTATTTGGAACGCTCCCTGACCTGTGCCTAACGCCACAGTAGACCCAGCACTCACCGCGGTGGGCGCCCGCCGGTGGGCTCAGCGCCGGCCGATCATCTGCAGGGTGATCCGCCGGTTCGGGAGTGCAGCGATGCCGCGGGGCACCGAATGCGGCGGCTTGCGACGACGTTGCCGCGAGGTCATCTTCAGTTCGGCACAGCTCAGGATCGTCCCCAGCACGACGCTCAGTTCGACGTTCGCGAACGCCGACCCCACGCAACGCCGGTGACCGTAGCCGTACGGCGAGTATTCGACCGGAGAGGGTCTGCCGGCCAGGAATCGTTCCGGATCGAACCGCAGCGGGTCCTGCCATACCGCGGGGTCGGCATGCAGGGCCGGAAGGGCGACACCCAGCACGTCGCCGCGCTGCCGCGCGGTCTTGCGCCTCGCGACCGGGCACTTGAGCTGACGCACCACGATCGACACCGTGGGGTGCAGGCGCAGCGTCTCACTGACGACCGCGCTCAGGTACGGCAGCCTCCACATCACGTCGGGCGACGGACAGTCGGCCAGTTCGTCGAGCAGCCGTCGGCGGACGGCGTCGTCGTGATGCACGTGGTACATCGCCCACGCCAGCGTCGTCGCGGTGGTCTCATGCCCTGCCACCAGCAGGGTTCGCAGCTGTTGACGGACGACGTCGTCGTCACGTTGGCCGCAGTCGTGGTCGACCAGCAGCGCGCTCAGCACGTCGTCGTGCCCGCCGGCCCCATCGCCACGACGGCTCTGAATCTCCTCGGACAACATGGTGTCCAGTGCCCGGCGCAGCCGGGAGAACCGTCGCCACGGTCCCAGCCCCGCCGGCGCACGCCGCAGCGCCGGAATGAACATCAGCGGAGCGACGTAGGACCGCATCATCGCCTTGATCAACCGGATGTAGTCGTCGCAGCGGTGTTTCTCTTCGACGCCGAATATCGCCCGGACGATGACACGCAGCGTGATGTTCTGAGTGGCGTCGCGTACGTCGACAGTGCTGCCCGGCCGCCATGCCGCCATCTCTTCCTGGGCCGCCTGGGCCATCGTCTGCGCGTACGTACGGACCCGCTCGCTGCGCAGTGCGGAGAGCAGCCGAGCACGCTCGCGGCGATGTGCCTCGCCGGAGATCAGGATCAGGGAACCCTCGCCGACGACCGGTTCGATGGGGTTGGGCCGAGGGGGCGCCACCTCCGCCGCCGGAACCTTGAGGAATTCCCGGACACCGCCGGGGCGTCCGGCGAACAGCACCTTGCCCATACCGGGAAGTGCCATGGCGAAGTGGTCGCTATCGCGGGCCCGGTAACGGAAATATGCGTCAGGGTTTCGCCACGCCGCCAAGGCATGGAGTACTCCGAATCGAGGGTTGCGTCTCGGTTGCAACATTTGGCCGCTCCGTTCGCGCGGTAAGCGTCACTTCGAGTACCGCTGGCAACGAGGCACTCACGTCCATTAAGACACGAGGCCCGAGCACCGTCCGTTCGCGATCTGTGCGCAAACCCACTCCACGATTCAATTGAGGCGCACGAGACGAAGTCGGACGAGCGGGGCGCTTCGAACGCGGCAGGGAATAGCCCTCAGCGGGCTGAGCGCACGTGCCGCCAGAGCAACGCTCCGGGCGGTAGGGCGCCGAGGACGATCAGCACGAGCGGTGCGTACTCCATCAATCCGACGCCGCCGAAGATGATGTCGCTTCCCGGTCCCCCCAGGGACAAGCCGGCCACCGTCAATAGCCAGGCCCACAGCGGTAGCGCCGCCAGCCGTGGTGACGAGGTCCATTGCAGCGCGGCCCACACCAGTACGGCGTTGACGATGCCACTGACGAGACCACTGATCGGGAACGGGACCGCGCCGATTCGGATCGGCAACAGGAACGCGGCGGCTATCGCCGAGAGAACACCGTCGATGGTGAGCAGGGTGAGGATGACCGTGCGCTGCCAACCGTCGAGTGCGCCGACGGAGGCGCCGTCAGCCACCGTGGAACGCGAAGTGGCCGCTTTCAGGTCGGCATGCTGTCGAGCAGCGACACGAGCGACGATTCGACCCACTGCAGATTGTCGAGACGGTCCTGCCAGTGCTGCAGGTTGGGATCCAGATCGGGGTCCATGGCAGTCCCTTCTCGTTCGCGGCCACTCCGCCGAAGCCTACAACGGCCGGCGTCAGCTATCCGGGCTTAAACTGTGACGGCGGGCCCCGCCGCCGTTACGGCAGGTCCAGACCCGAGATGAGGTCCGTCTCCCAGCCACGTTCGTCCCGCTCCCCCGCGGCGCCGTCGACGAGGATGTAGTGCTCGTGAGCGAGGATCGGCAACGCGATGTTGTTGGACAGCGTGCACGCCCGACCGTTCGCGGCGACGGTGACCTGCGTGGCGTGGGCCGTCAGCGCTGCGGCCTTGGCGGGCAAGTGTTCGCCGGCATCGACGACGGCGTCGATCTCTTCGTCGGGATACCCGAACGGCAGATCGCTGGGCGAGATCCTGATCCAGTCGTCCGGGACGTCGGTCATCGATTCCAGGCCTGCGGTCATCGCACTCGTGGCGGTCACCGTCCAGTAGAACTTCGGCACCGGCCATGGTTCGCCGGGATAGTCGTCGGTGCCGGATGCGGCGACGGCGGCCGTGGTGACTTCGTGGGCGTGCACATGGTCCGGGTGCCCGTAGCCACCCTTCGGGTCGTAGGTGACCACGACGTGGGGACGGCGCTCGCGGATGATCGCGACGAGCTCACCGACCGCTTCGCGCATGTCGGCGTCGACGAACCGCTGCCGGTGCCGCGGCGGTGTGCCCTCCATGCCGGAGTCGCGCCAGTGACCCGAGCCGCCCAGAAAGATCGGCTCCCCGATACCCAGTGCGCGCAACGCCGCGGTCAGTTCACTGATGCGGTAGCCACCAAGCTGGTCCGCGGCGTCGACGGCCAGTTGGGCGAAGCGGTCTCCGATAACCTCGCCCTCTTCACCGAGAGTGCAGGTGACCACGTGGACCTGGGCGCCCCGGGCTGCGTAGTGCGCGATCGTGCCTCCGGTACCGAGACTCTCGTCGTCGGGATGGGCGTGCACGAACAGCAGGCGAGGCGTTTCCGGCGACGACACCAGCGACACGCTACCGGCATCGTCGGGCA
The DNA here is from genome assembly GCA_025965815.1 of Mycobacterium sp. Lineage (GTDB taxonomy): Bacteria > Actinomycetota > Actinomycetes > Mycobacteriales > Mycobacteriaceae > Mycobacterium. Next base: position 1,626 of record JAOPWF010000363.1, on the reverse strand, counting down.
AGACATTTGAGCCCGGTGCTGCGAAGAAGACTACGTCCAGACGGCTCTCACGTCCGCTTGGACCCTATTGTTCTTAGCGCCGCGAGAAGTTCAGTCGTCGTGACGCCATTGCGCCGGCGCTGGCATACATTCAGCCGGTGACGCGACGCAACCTCGAGTTCGGATGCGCCGTCATCGTCATCGGAATCCTCGCGGGCATCGCCGGTGCGTCGACCACTCTGCTGCTCCGCAGCATCGAGCATCTGACGTACGGCTACACATTCGGGACGCTGCTCAGCGGCGTCACCGATAGCAGCCCGGTCCGTCGCGCACTCGGGCCCATGATCGGCGGTGCACTCGCGGGATGCGGCTGGTGGTTGTTGCGACGCCGCGTGAATGTTCCGCCGCTGGCCGAAACCATCGCCAGCCACAAACCGATCCCACGGCTGACGATGACGATCGATGCCGCGCTCCAGGTGCTGCTCGTCGGATCGGGAGCATCGCTTGGCCGCGAAGGCGCGCCGCGCCAATTCGCCGCCGCCCTTGGCGATCTGGGCACCTCGGGATGGTCGCTCACGCCCCGCGATCGAGAGATCCTGCTTGCCTGCGCGGCAGGCGCCGGGCTGGCTGCTGTCTACAGTGTTCCGGTCGGCGGCGCGCTGTTCGCCGCGCGCATTCTCCTGAGCAGTTGGCACCCGCGCGTTGTGGGCACCGCCCTGATCACCTCGAGCCTTGCGGTCGCGGTCGCATCCCCGGTCACCCACGACGCCACGCCGCTTGACTGGCCCAACCCCCAGTTGTCCTACCTGCTAACCGCATTCGCACTCGCGTTGGCGCCCTCGGCCATGGCCCTGGGCCTCGCGTTCAACCGCGTGATGGCACTCGCACGACCGGCCAAAGCCATCAAGTCCTGGGTGCTGATACCGGCAATTGCCGCCGCGGGCTTGCTGATCGGGATCTGCTCGCACTGGTGGCCGGAGCTTCCCGGCAACGGCAAGAGCATCTTGAGCATCAGCCTGAACAGCAGCCTCACACCGGGTGCGGCCGCCATCATCTTGCTGTTGAAGCCGCTTCTCACCGCGGTGTATCTACGCGCCGGCGCGGTGGGCGGCATGCTGACGCCCTCGCTGGCGACCGGCGCGGCCATGGGATCGCTCATCGCCCTGACGATCAATACCTGGACGAATGTGGACGTAAGCGTTCCCGCGGTCTCACTGACCTGCGCTGCCGGGGTTCTGGCAGTCACCCAGCGGGCACCGGTTTGGGCCGCCATCTTCGTGTGGGAACTCGCGCGACCGCCGTGGTGGCTGCTCGCACCTTTCCTGGTAGGAGCACTGGCCGCCCACGGGCTCAGAGTGCTCAACGACCGGCATCGTGCTTCCGCTGCGGCGCTTGATCCGGCAGACACCGTCACACCCGACGCCGAGCCGCAACGGCCGGCTTAGCCAGCACTCTGCAACCAGTCGCTTTCCGTAAGTAAATTGACAATTTGAATTTGCAAATACCTCGTCCGCAGAAATTTCTTGCTGGACAGTAGTTTGCATTGCTCATAGGTGTGCTGTGAACACCCACACTATTAATTTGGCGCTCGATAGCGCAGAAGCCTGAAGATCCGCCGCAGCAGTTGCCTACGCCTTGTCCATACCC
>JAOPWF010000311.1 GCA_025965815.1 Mycobacterium sp. | reverse complement strand
TCCGCGAAGTGCAGCGCGGCTGCAGCTGCGTAGGCCTGGAAGTAGGTCCGGGCGCGGTTGCGCTCGATGGTGTTGCTGCCGTACTCGGGTATCTTCCATTCCAGCTCGACCGGGCCCTTGAGCGCGGTCTTGGGCAGGTTGATCTGGACGCTGTGACCTGTGGACTTCACGTAGCCGATGTCCACCAGGCCGGCCAGCGCGGTCGACCACAACCGGGCCAGCGGCCCGCCGCCGGTATCCAGCGCCAGGTGATCCTTGCCGTCGAACCACCGCGGCGACATCACCCAACTGTACTTGTCGTCCATGTCGCGTTTCTGCGGCCTGGGGTTGGTGTGCTGGTTCCACGGGTGCCGACGATCGACCGGATTGCCCAGCGGATCGGTCTTGACGAACATCTCCTGGTCGGTCCAGTCGTCGTAATACGAACTGCCCAACAGGATTCGGATGCCGAGGTTGATGTCGACCAGCGACGTGGTGACCAGCTTGCCGTCCACCACGATGCCAGGCGTGACGAACATCTTGCGGCCCCACTGCTCCATGTCCTTGTACTCGAAATTGCAGTACTCGGGATCCTGGAACGAGCCCCAGCAGCCGAGCAGGGTACGGCGAAGGCCGACTTGCTCGTAACCGGGCAGCGCCTCGTAGAAGAAGTCGAACAGATCGTCGTGCATGGGCACGACCTTCTTCATGAACTCGACGTAGCGCATCAGCCGGGTCACGTAGTCGGTCATCAGCTGAACCGTGGCGACGGTGCCCACCCCGCCCGGATACAGCGTCGACGGGTGCACGTGCCTGCCCTCCATAAGGCAGAACATCTCTCGTGTCCACCGGCTGACCTGCAGCGCCTCCCGGTAGAACTCACCCGTGAACGGAGTCAGCGAGCGCATGATGTCGGCGATGGTCCGGTAGCCGTGGGCGTCCGAATTCGGCGCCAAGGTGTTTTCGGCCTTCGCGAGCACACCCGGATTGGTCTCCGAGACCATCTTCTCGCAGTAGTCCACACCGACCAGATTCTCCTGGAAGATGTTGTGGTCGAACATGTATTCCGCGGCTTCACCGAGGTTGACGATCCACTCGGCGAGGTGCGGCGGTTTCACGCCATACGCCATGTTCTGTGTGTAGCAGGAGCATGTCGCGTGGTTGTCGCCGCAGATTCCGCAGATGCGGCTCGTGATGAAGTGTGCGTCGCGCGGATCCTTGCCTTTCATGAATATCGAGTAGCCGCGGAAGATCGACGAGGTGCTGTGGCACTCCACCACTTCACGGTTCTCGAAGTCGATTTTGGTGTAGATACCGAGGCTGCCCACGATTCGGGTAATCGGATCCCAGGCCATTTCGACCAGTGAGTCGGGGTCGACTTTTCTGTGGGACGGTTCGGGAATGATCGTTGTCATCGAACTTATCTCCCTAGCTACCAGGTCCGGGTGGCGCCGGTGTCGAGCTTCTTACCCTTATGCCGCCAGCGTGGTTCCTTGTCGACGGTGTGTGTCGTGATATGGCGCAGATTGCGAATCACCGACCCGTAGAGACCGGATGCCGTAGTGGACAGCTTGCCGCCCGGTGGCTCGTCCATGAACGGCATGAACTTGTCCGGGAATCCGGGCATGGTGCACCCGATGCAGATTCCGCCGACGTTCGGGCATCCGCCGATGCCGTTGATCCAGCCGCGTTTGGGCACGTTGCACTTCACTACGGGACCCCAACAGCCAAGCTTCACAATGCATTTGGGCGATCCGTACTCAGTGGCGAAATCGCCCTGCTCGTAGTAGCCGGCTCGATCGCACCCCTCGTGGACGGTCGCTCCGAACAGCCACTGCGGTCGCAGGGCATCGTCGAGCGGAATCATCGGAGCCTGGCCGGTCGCCATGTACAGCAAATAGGTCAGTGTCTCCGATAGGTTGTCCGGTTGGATCGGGCAGCCGGGCACGCAGACAATGGGGATGCCCGCCTTGCTCTTCCAGTCCCACCCCAGATAGTCCGGCACACCCATCGCTCCGGTCGGGTTGCCGGCCATCGCGTGGATTCCGCCGTAGGTCGCGCAGGTTCCCACCGCGACGATCGCGGTGGCCTTGGGCGCCAGCCGGTCGAGCCATTCGCTCGTCGTCATCGGCTGACCGGTGGCCGGATTGTTTCCGAATCCGCACCAATAGCCTTCGTCGTGCAATTGTTCGTTGGGAATCGATCCCTCGACCACCAGCACGAACGGTTCGAGTTCGCCGCGGTCGGCTTTGAAGAACCATTCCAGGAAGTCGTCGGCACCCCCGTTCGGTCCGCATTCGAAGTCGATCAGGGGCCAGTGCACGGCGACCTGAGGGAGTCCGGGCAGTGCGCCGAGAGCGATCTCCTCGATACTGGGTTGGGTGGCGGCAGTCAACGCCACCGAATCGCCGTCGCAACTTAGACCGGCGTTGATCCAGAGAACGTGGATCAGCGTTTCTTCCGCTTTGACTGCTGCTTCCGTTGGCATGCTGCAGCTGCTTTCCGGGACCGGGCTGGGGTCCCTGCGCCGCCGGAGTCGACCGTCGGCCCACTTGCGCGACGCTAGTTTCTGGGTCTACTCCGGCACACAGCCGTTGTCAACGATTTGTGCAGGGTTGCCAATGTCTTGTCATATGCACTGTTTCTCTGTTGCGTACGCGTCAATCTGGAGTCGTCACAACCTCGGCCAGACGCCCACAAACGGTGGCGTAGAAGGTGTATGAGGTCAGGCGGGCTGTTCATCGACAAACCGCCGCAGCCAACCGAACCAGGCGGGCATGCCTGCGCCGGTGCGCGCGCTCACCGGCAGGATCGTCGCCGCGGGATTGACCTGACGCACGTTGGCGATATAGGCGTCGACGTCGGCGTCCAGATGCGGGACGAGGTCGATCTTGTTGAGCAGCACCACATCCACCGACCGGAACATCACCGGATACTTCAGCGGCTTGTCCTCGCCCTCGGTGACCGAGTAGACCATCGCCTTGGCATGCTCGCCCACGTCGAACTCGGCCGGGCAGACCCGGTTGCCGACGTTTTCGATGATCACCAGGTCCAGGCCGGTCAGGTCGAGGCGCTGTAGCGCACGGTTGACCATCGGCGCGTCGAGGTGGCATTCGCCGCCGAAACCGTTGCTGGTGTTCAAGAGCGACACCTGGGCTCCGCGGCCACCGAGCTTTGCCGCGTCCAGGTCGGTGGCGATGTCGCCCTCGATGACGCCGACGGCGATGTCGCCGGCGAACTCGTCGAGGGTCGCCGCCAGCACGGTTGTCTTCCCCGAACCGGGCGAACTCATCAGGTTGAGCGCCCGGATCCCGTTGCTCTCGAACGCCTGACGATTGAAATCGGCGCGTACATCGTTCTCGGCGAAGATCTCCTCGAGCACGTCCACCCGTTGCGAACCGGTGTCGTAACCGCTGTGATCACCGGTCTCGTGACCGTGGTCGTGAACGTGATCATGAACAGCCGGGTCAGCGGAGTCAGCGCCGTCGTGGGTGTGCACGGTGCCGTCGTCGTGCCGGTGAAATCTACCCATGGTGAACACCTTTCATGAAACGTCAAGCGAAGTCACCAGAAACTCGTTGCCACGAAGCACCTGGACGTCGTCGCTTTCGCACTCTGGGCACAGTATCGACCAGCGGGAGGTGATTTCCGAGTGTTGGCCACATACGCGACACATCACCTCGGCGGCGATCAGCTCGAGCTCCAGCTCGGCGCCGGGCATGCTCTCGTGGTCGCGGACCAGGGTCCAGCAGAACGACAGCGTGTCCGGCATGACCTGGCGCAGGGCGCCGACCTGGACGCGCACGATGTCGACGTGGCGGCCATCCGCAGAGCGCCTGACCACATTCGCGATGGCATGGCACAACGACAGTTCATGCACGGCGGGTCACCGGATTCGTAGGGATCGCCTCCTTGGTGACGCACTGCAACGGATAGCGCCAGAATGGCCGCGCCGAATAAATAACGCAGGAGAAAACGCAGGAAATCTGTGCGAAAAGGTGATTCGTCATCGCTGGGCGGGGCTAGCGTTGTTGTTACCGACCCGCGCGGACAGCCCACTGACGCGGGTGGTTGTTACTGCTCAGGAGGTTCATGAGCACCTTTGTACCCTTGTCTGCGGTCCGATGACCCGATGGTGACCCGGTGAATGTGCGGGTGCGCCTCGATATCACCGGCATCGTTCAGGGCGTCGGGTTCCGCCCAGCGGTCGCGCGGATCGCCGCCGCGTACGGCGTGAGCGGCTTCGTCTACAACGACGCCGGGTCGGTGCATTGCGAGCTGGAGGGCGCCGCGGCGGACGTCGACGCGGCAGTGACGGACATCCGGCACCGTCCGCCACCGATGGCGCGCATCGACAAGGTCCACCTCGAACAGCTGAATCCACAGGGCAGCAGCGGTTTTGACATCACCGAGAGCCGCGGGGGCGACGAAACGCGCACCCTGGTGCCACCGGACATCGCCATGTGTGCGGACTGTCTGCGCGAGCTGCGCGACCCCGCCGACCGCCGCCACGGGCACCCGTTCATCACCTGCACCAACTGCGGCCCCCGGTACACCGTTATCACCGATCTGCCGTACGACCGCCCGGCCACCACGATGGCCGGCTTCCCCATGTGCCCGGCCTGCGCGGCGGAGTACCACGACCCGACCGACCGACGCTTCCACGCGCAGACGATCGCCTGCCCGGACTGCGGCCCGCGACTGTCCTGGCGGCCCGTCGGAACAGGTTCCGGTGTGGAGGCGGACCCGATCGGCGCCGCCGCGCGGGCCCTGGACGACGGACTGATCGTCACGGTCAAGGGCATCGGCGGCTATCACCTGGCCTGCCGCGCCGACGATCGGGCGGCCGTGGCCCGGTTGCGCCGCCGTAAGACCCGCCCCGCCAAGCCGTTCGCGGTGATGGCCGCCGACGTGACGGCCGCGGGCCGGATCGCCCATGTCAGTGCAGCAGCCGCCGCGGCGCTGCAATCGCCGGCGGCGCCCATCGTGCTCCTGCCACGGCGGGACGGATCGGTCGCCGATGAGGTCGCCCCCGGCCTCGGGGACCTGGGCGTGATGCTCGCGTACTCGCCCATCCACCGCCTGCTGTTCGACCGCCTCGGCGGCCCTGGGGACCCGGCGCCGCTGGTGATGACCTCGGCCAACAAGGGCGGCTCGCCGATCGTGTTCCGCGACAGCGACCTGTCCTGGATCGACGGCCTTGCCGACGCGGTGCTCACCCACGATCGCCCCATCCATGTGCCGTGCGAGGACTCGGTGCTCACCATCGACGCCGACGGCAACCTGCTGCCCTTGCGGCGATCACGCGGCTACGCCCCGCTGCCGGTGTCGGTGCCGCGCGGCGAGGGTGGTCCGGAGGAGCCGGTGATCCTCGCGACCGGTGGTGACCTCAAGACGACCTTCTGCCTGATGGCCTCCGACGGGCACGCACACCTGTCGTCGCACCTGGGGGACATGGCCGACCCGCGGACCCAGTCCTGCTTCACTATGGCGCTGGATCATCTGGCTCACATGACGGACCGTCGTCCGGGCATGATTGCCTACGATCTGCACCCCGGCTACGCGACCACCCGCTGGGCCGAACGCGCCCGCGGTTCGCGAACCGTCCGCCAGGTGCAGCACCACCACGCGCACGCCGTGTCGCTGCTGGCCGAGCATGGTCGGCTGGGCAGCCCGATGCTGGCCGTCACCTACGACGGCACCGGCTACGGAACCGACGGAACGATCTGGGGCGGTGAGCTTCTGGCGATCGGCGCCGACCCGACCCGATTCACCCGGGTCGGACATCTCGCGCCGTTCGCACTGCCCGGCGGCGACGGCGCGGTGCGCCAACCCGCACGCATCGCCCTTGACCTGCTGCACCGGGCCGGGGTGCGGTGGGACACCGATCTCCCACCGGTCTGCGCCGTCGGTCCGACCGGCCGCCACGTGCTGGCGCAGCAGATTCCGCGGGGTGTCGGGTGCGTCACGACGACGAGCATGGGCCGGTTGTTCGACGCCGCCTCCAGCCTGCTCGGCGTCTGCCAGGAGGTCAGCTACGAGGGCCAGGCCGCTGTCGAACTCGAACACCTCGCCCGCGGCGGGGACCCCGGCCGAACCACGCTCGACTTTGTCGTCGCCGGCGGTGTGCTGGATCCAGCGCCGGTGATCGCGGGCCTGGCCGAAGGTCTGCGCGCGGGCATCGCCGCGGCGGACCTGGCGGCCGCCTTCCACGGTGCAGTGATCCGGGCGACGGT
>JAOPWF010000736.1 GCA_025965815.1 Mycobacterium sp. | reverse complement strand
CATTCTTCGGGGGATCGGCGTGGGAGTGGGAACAGACCACCGACCAGTACTACCTGCACCTGTTCGACCGCAAGCAACCGGACCTGAACTGGGAGAACCCGCAGGTACGAAAGGCCGTACACGACATCATGCGCTGGTGGCTCGACCGCGGTGTCGACGGCTTCCGCATGGATGTCATCAATTTCATTTCCAAGGCCAAGGGGCTCCCCGACGCACCGGCGATCCCGGGGCAGCGGTTCGTCACCGCTTTCGACAGGTTCGCCGACGGACCGCACGTGCACGACTACCTCGCCGAGATGACCCGCGAGGTCTTCGCCGGCCGCGACGGCGAGTTCATCACAGTCGGCGAGATGCCGGCGGTGACGCCCGAACAAGCGCGGCTCTACACCGATCCGGCCCGGGGTGAGCTGAACATGGTCTTTCAGTTCGAGCACGTGCTCGTCGATCAGAGCCGAACGAACAAGTTCGACTACCTCGGTCTGGACCGGCTCGCCCTGAAGAAAGCGCTCCATCGGTGGCAGGCCGCGTTGGCGGAAACTGGTTGGAACAGCCTGTACTGGAACAACCACGACCAGCCCCGCGTCGTGTCCCGGTTCGGCGACGAGGACCCGGACTACTCGGCCGCCTCGGCGAAGGCGCTCGCAACCGTTCTGCACGGCATGCGCGGCACCCCTTACGTCTATCAAGGCGAGGAACTCGGAATGACCAACTACCCGTTCCGGTTGCCCGAGGACCACAAGGACACTGAGGCCGTCAACTACTACAAGAATGTGCTCGAACTCGGCATCGACGAAGGTGCGGCGCTGGCTGGTCTAGCCAAGATCAGCCGCGACAACGCCCGCACACCAATGCAATGGGACGCGGGACCGAACGCTGGATTCACCACCGGTGATCCATGGCTGCCGGTCAACCCCAACTACCCCTGGCTGAACGCTGCAGCCCAGACCGACGCACCGGCTACGGTCTTCGCGCACTACCAAGCTCTCATTCGCCTCCGCCACGAATTGCCCATCCTGGTGGACGGCGACTTCACGCCGCTGATGGCCGAGGATCCGCAGATCTGGGCGTACACCAGAACCACCCCGAATAGGAAACTCCTCGTGATCGCCAACTGCGGACGCGATCCCCGGACCGTCGAAATCGGCCGAGAATGGATTTCGGCCGATCTGCTGCTCGGCAACCTGCCCGATACCCCAGCCACGTCGACTTCAACGTCCCTCCACCTGGCCGGCTGGGACGCGCGCATCTACTCCGCCGGCCGTTGACGTACCACACTTCGCCGAACCATTGAATATGCACAGGTGCTGGAACAGACTTGCGCTCAACTGGTCAGCGCATCACTGGAAGAGACAAGAGAGCAGACCGGGGTTGCATCACACTCCAACTAGCCAGCCGAGCGACTACACGTCACACCCTCGGCGGTCAGTCAGCGCATCAAGCTGTTAGAGCGGCGGGTCGGTCAGGTGCTCGTTGTGTGTGGAAAACCCTGTGCTGCAACGCCTGCCGGTGTTCTGATTCTGAGGTTGGCGGCTCAAACAGCACGTCCATATTCGGAGGGCGCTGTCAAACCCGCGTTGGTTCTTCAGATCGCGGGGTCGGCCCTTCAAGTTTAGATGAGGCGCCCCCGTTGGTCAGGCTCGGCTGTGTGCAAGCGTGGGCGTCTTTCTCGGATTCACCGCGGCCTCCCAGCTCGCGGCCAGTCTAAGCAGGGTGGCCTCGGAAAAGGGGGTGCCCAGGACCTCGAGCCCGACGGGAAGGTTGTCGGTCGTGAAGCCGACGGGCATCGTCAACGCCGGCAGACCAGACTGTGAACCGATCACCGTGTTGGTCGGGAAGGTCAAGGCCGAATACAGTCCTTCGGCCAGTTCGTTGTGGGTCGGCGGTATCACCTGCACGGTCGGGTAGACCAGAACGTCGAGCCCGTTGTCGGCGAAGAGCCCGAGCACCTTTCGCCGGAAATGCTCTTGATTCAGTCTGAGCCGCAGGTACTCGACGTCACCGGTCACATCGACGGGTCCGCCCATGATTCCGTGGAACAGATCGTTCTCCGGGTGAAAAGCCTTGCGCTCGTAGATCTCGTCGAATGACGCGACCGGTCCGCCGCGATGGGCGAGGAACGCGGTGATGTCGGATCGGGATTGCTTGACGTACACGGAGGTGTCTGCGATTTGCGCCGACAGGTTACCGATGTGGAGATCGGAGACCACGGTGGCGCCCAGGCGCGCGAGCTCGGTGATCGCGGACCTGACGACGGTGTTGACCGGTGCGCAGCGCGGGTCGGCGTCGGAGCCGAATCCCGATTCCAGCACCCCGACCCGCAGGTTCCGCCCAGCCTCCGGGTCGGTCACCGCCGACAGGTAGGGCGCGCGCGCCGTGGTCGCGGCCACCACCGTGTACGGATCGGCGGGGTCGTAGCCAACCATGGTCTCCAGCAGCCGCGCGAGGTCGCCGACGGTGCGGGCCATCGGCCCGGGCGTGTCCTGGAAGTGGACGAGCGGCGAGAAGCCGGTGCGGCTGATCAGTCCGGTGGTGACGCGTAGCCCGAACAGGTTGTTGAACGACGCGGGGATGCGGATCGAGCCGCCGGTGTCCTCGCCGACGCCGACGAGCCCGAGATTGGCTGCCACGCCGGCACCGGTGCCGGCACTTGAGCCGCCCGAATCGCGTTCGGTTGCATAGGCGTTGGATGTGTGCCCGCTTCTTGATGACGACGAGAACCAGCCCGCGGCGAAATCGCACATCGTGGTCTTGGCGAGGATCACCGCACCGGCGCTCCGCAGCCGGGCGACCACAGTGCAGTCCCTGTCCGGGATGTAGTCGGCGAAGAGCTCGGAGCCGAAACTGGTGGGTATCCCGGCGGTCTCGCCCTGATCCTTTATCAGCACCGGGACGCCGTGCAATGGACCTACCGGTCCGCCGGCCGCCCAAAGACGGTCGAGTTCTGCGGCCTCGTCGAGTGCACGGGGATTGGGGGTGACGACCGCGTTGAGCCGGGAATCGGCGATGCGGTCCAGATACCACTGCGTCAGTTCGTGTGCGGTGCTCGTCCCGTCGCGAAAACCGTCGTGCAGGTTCTCGATGGTCAGTTCCGCGAAACCGTGTGCGGCAGAGTTCATTGCGTGACTCCTTCGGAAACCGCAGGCTGCGTGGCGCTCACCGGTGCATCCGGTGGCGCCGTGAAGGTGAGTTTCTCAAGCACCGCGCACGCGATGCCCGCGCTGACCAGACCGACCGCCACGGTGCAAAGCGACGGTGCTTGCTTGTCCACCAGTAGTGCGATTCCCGATCCGATGGCCCACGCGACGAACGGCTGCCAACGCACGGCGGGCACGGGCCCGCGGTCGCGTCGACGGGGCAGGAGTTGGTCGACGATGATGATCGCCCCGATCGGTGGCACGATGACACCGAGCAGGTTCAGCCAGTCGATGAAGTAGTCCCAGATACCGGCCGCCGCCACGATGACGCCGACGATGCCCAGGCACAGCGTCAGCACCCGCATCCGGCCGTGCAGGATGTTGGACCAACCCACCGCCGAGTTGTACAGGCAATGGGTGCACACCGATCCCAGGTTGATGAACAAGAAGATGATCGCCATGACGGCGAGGACGCCGCCATTGTGGGCGAGGATGCTGAACACGTCGCCCGATCCACCGGCAGCCGCGGCGATGAAGCCACCCACGCACATGGCGACTCCGTTGCCGATCGGGAAGGCGGCGGCGGTAGTGATCCACCCATCACGGGGGGACTTCGCCCACCGCGTGAAATCGGCGGTCATCGTCCCCGAATCGGCGAACAGGGCGAACACCAGCGTCACCCCGGCGCCGAGCGCGATGGAGGCCGACGGATCGCCGCGGTAGCCGAAGATGTCGGTCAAGTCGTCGCCGGCGGCCTGGAAAGCGGCGAGGACCCCAAGCACAAGAAACAGCGGCACCGATATCTGGCCGATGATGGCCAGCGCCCTGATGCCCAGCAGGGTGAACGCCGTGAACAGGACTCCGGCGACGAGGACGACAACCGTCTTGTTGACCGCGAATGTGCCGGCGACGCTCTCACCGACCAGGCCCGTCTGTACCGCGAACCAGCCGAGCACCAACGTCGACAACAGCCCCGAACACACCACATAGCCGCTGCGGCCGAAAGTCTGG
>JAOPWF010000245.1 GCA_025965815.1 Mycobacterium sp. | reverse complement strand
CGCCGTGGTCGCGCTCGGCGTCGTGATCCGCGGTGAGACACCGCATTTCGATTACGTCTGCGACGCCGTCACCCAGGGGCTGACCCGGGTGTCGCTGGATTCCTCCAAGCCGGTGGCCAACGGCGTGCTCACCACGAACACCGAGCAGCAGGCGCTGGACCGGGCTGGACTGCCGACATCGTCCGAGGACAAGGGCGCCCAGGCCGCCGCGGCGGCGCTCAGCACGGCGCTCACGCTGCGTCAGCTGCGCACGGATACATGACCGCGGCCGGCTGGGATGCCGAGCTGCGGCCGCACCTGACGCCGTACTTCGTCTACGGCGCGGCCGCGATCATCGCCGTCGCCCATATCGCGGTGGGATTCCTGCTGAAGGTCGGCACCAGCGGGGTGATCTTCCAGACGGCCGACCAGGTCGCCATGGCCCTGCTCGGATTCGTCATCGCCGGGGCCGTGCTGCTGTTCGCCCGGCCGCGGCTGCGGATCGGGCCGCCGGGTCTGGCGGTGCGCAACCTGCTCGGGTACCGGCTGATCCCCTGGTCCGAGGTGGTCGACGTGTCCTTCCCACAGGGCGCGCGCTGGGCCCGGGTGGACCTGCCCGACGATGAGTACATCCCGGTGATGGCTATCCAAGCCGTCGACAAGGACCGTGCCGTGGACTCGATGGACACCGTGCGGGGCCTGCTGGCGCGCTACCGCCCCGACATCAGATACTGAGCCACATCGCGACCTCGGACTCCCGGGCGCCGGCCACGGCGCCGACGGTGATGGTGAACCCGAAACTGTCGTAGACGCTACGGGCCACGGCGTTGTCGGCGGCCACCCGTAACGTCACCCTGTGCACGCCCTGGCGGCGGGCCCAGTCCAGCGCCGCCGCGACCAGCGGGCGCGCGAGGCCGTGACCGCGAGCGGCGGGATCCAGCCACAGCGAGTACAGGTAGACCGAGTCGGTGTTCTCCTGCTGTGCGGCGATCAGCCCGACCGGGCGCTCGCCCACCAGCGCCACGAACTGGGCGTGATCCCGCAGCCGCCTGCGCCATTGGCCGGCGGTGAAGCCGGCCTCGTGCCGGTATTGGGCATCGTCGGCGCCGAGCGAATCGGAGATCGCGCGCAGCCGCACACCGGCGAACAGTTCCCAGTCCGACTCCGTCAGGCGCGCGATGCGCGGTTCCCGGCCTGCAGCCGGCTCCGCAGGTTTCCGCACCATTCCGACCGTAGTCGACCCGCGTGCCAGCACCAGAGCGCCGGCCCGGCCGACCGATCGTCCCGCGGTACTAACCTGGAACGGTGCCAGACCCCGCGACATATCGACCCGCTCCCGGATCGATTCCAGTGGAGCCGGGTGTCTACCGATTCCGGGACGCCCACGGCCGCGTCATCTACGTCGGCAAGGCCAAGAGCCTGCGCAGCCGGCTGACGTCGTACTTCCAGGACGTCTCCAGCCTGCATCCGCGGACCCGGCAGATGGTGATGACCGCCGCCAAGGTCGAGTGGACGGTGGTCAACACCGAGGTCGAGGCGCTCCAGCTGGAGTACAACTGGATCAAGGAGTTCGACCCGCGGTTCAACGTCCGCTACCGCGACGACAAGTCCTACCCGGTACTGGCGGTGACCCTCAACGAGGAGTTCCCGCGGTTGTTCGTCTATCGCGGCCCGCGACGCAAGGGTGTCCGGTACTTCGGGCCGTACTCGCACGCCTGGGCGATCCGGGAGACGCTGGACCTGCTGACCCGCGTCTTCCCGGCCCGCACCTGCTCGGCGGGAGTCTTCAAGCGGCACAATCAGATCGACCGACCGTGCCTCCTCGGCTACATCGACAAATGCTCGGCGCCGTGCGTCGGCAGGGTCAGCGCTGAAGAACACCGGCGGATCGTGCTGGACTTCTGCGACTTCCTCTCGGGCAAGACCGACCGGTTCGCCCGCGAGCTCGAACAACAGATGAACCAGGCCGCCGAACAGCTCGACTTCGAACGGGCCGCCCGGTTGCGCGATGACATCTCCGCGCTGAAGAGGGCGCTGGAGAAACAGGCCGTCGTCCTCGGCGACGGCACCGACGCCGACGTGGTGGCGTTCGCCGACGACGAACTCGAGGCCGCCGTGCAGGTGTTCCACGTCCGGGGCGGCCGGGTCCGCGGGCAACGCGGCTGGATCGTCGAAAAGTCCGGTGAGCCAGGCGAATCCGACCAGGAGCAGCTGGTCGAGCAGTTCCTGACCCAGTTCTACGGCGAGCAGGCCGAACTGGAGGGGGCCGCCGACGAGTCGTCGAACCCGGTGCCGCGCGAGGTGCTGGTCCCGGTGTTGCCGTCCAACGCCGAGGAATTGACCACCTGGCTGTGCGGGCTGCGCGGTTCGCGGGTGGCGCTGCGGGTGCCCCGGCGCGGCGACAAGCGTGCGCTGGCCGAAACGGTGCGCCGCAATGCCCAGGACGCGCTGCAGCAGCACAAGCTGAAGCGCGCCGGCGACTTCAATGCGAGATCGGCTGCGCTGCAGAGCATTCAGGACGCGCTGGGTCTGGCAGACGCGCCGCTGCGGATCGAGTGCGTCGACATCAGTCACGTGCAGGGCACCGACGTGGTGGCGTCGCTGGTGGTGTTCGAGGACGCGTTGCCGCGCCGGTCGGACTACCGGCACTACGCCATCCGTGAGGCGGCCGGTGACGGCCGCTCCGATGACGTTGCCTCGATCGCTGAGGTGACGCGCCGGCGGTTCCAGCGCCACCTGCACGACCTCGAGCACGCCGGTGAGCTTTCGCCGGAAGGGAAGTCGCGGCGTTTCGCGTACCCGCCGAACCTCTTCGTCGTCGACGGCGGTGCCCCACAGGTCAACGCCGCCGCCGCGGTGCTCGACGATCTCGGCGTCACCGATGTCGCGGTGATCGGACTGGCCAAACGACTGGAGGAAGTGTGGGTGCCGTCGGAACCGGATCCGGTGATCATGCCGCGCAACAGTGAGGGGCTGTACCTGCTGCAGCGGGTCCGTGACGAGGCGCACCGGTTCGCCATCACCTACCACCGCAGCAAGCGGTCCAAGCGGATGACGGCATCGGCGCTGGACTCGGTGCGCGGGCTCGGGGAGAACCGCCGCAAGGCGCTGGTCACCCACTTCGGCTCGGTGGCGCGGCTGAAGCAGGCCAGCGTCGAGGAGATCACCGCGGTGCCGGGAATCGGCGTGACCACCGCGACGGCCGTGCTCGAGGCTCTCGGCGTGCGGCCGGATTCGACTGGATCGGCCGCGGACAGCCCACCGATGGACGATGATCAGCAAAGGGACCCCGCCGAGCAGGTCGACGCACGGTCGGGATCGACTGCTGAACGGGCATCGGGATGACAGAGCAGGGCACGGGGGAGCAGCTGCGGAACGGCCGGGTGGACGAGGGCGGCGGAACGCAGTCCGAGGAAGAGTCCGGCATTGACGTGGTTCTCGTTACCGGGCTGTCCGGAGCCGGTCGCGGCACCGCGGCCAAGGTGCTCGAGGACCTCGGCTGGTACGTCGCCGACAACCTGCCGCCAGAACTGATCGCCCGGATGGTGGACCTCGGTCTGGCCGCCGGATCGCGGATCACCCAGCTGGCGTTGGTGATGGATGTACGGTCGCGCGGCTTCAGCGGCGACCTGGACTGGGTCCGTAAGGATCTCGCTACCCGGGGCATTGCGCCGCGGGTGCTGTTTCTGGAGGCCTCCGACGACATCCTGGTGCGCCGCTACGAGCAGAACCGCCGCAGCCATCCACTACAGGGCGACCAGACCTTGGCCGAGGGCATTGCCGCCGAGCGCGCGATGCTGGCCCCGGGGCGCGCCGTGGCCGACCTGGTGATCGACACGTCGACGCTGTCGGTTCCCGCGCTGCGGGAGAGCATCGAGCGGGCGTTCGGCGGCGAGACCGTGGCGCACACGAGCGTCACGGTGGAGTCGTTCGGTTTCAAATACGGCCTGCCGATGGACGCCGACACGGTGATGGATGTGCGGTTCCTGCCCAACCCGCACTGGGTGGACGAGTTACGGCGGCACACGGGGCAGCATCCGGCCGTGCGCGACTACGTGCTCGGCCAGCCCGGCGCTGCCGAATTTCTTGAGACCTACCATCGTCTGCTGAATCTCGTCGTCGAAGGCTACCGCCGGGAGGGGAAGCGCTACATGACCGTTGCCATCGGCTGCACCGGCGGCAAGCACCGCAGCGTCGCTATGGCGGAGGCGCTCGCCGCGCGCCTGGAACCGAACGACCAGCTGTCGGTGCGCGTGCTGCACCGGGATCTGGGTCGCGAATGAGCCACCGCATCGTTGCCCTGGGTGGTGGCCACGGGCTCTACGCCACGCTGTCGGCCGCCCGTCGGCTCACCCCGCACGTCCCCGCGGTGGTCACCGTCGCCGACGACGTCGGGTCCTCCGGTCGCCTGCGCAGCGAGCTGGCGGTGGTCCCGCCGGGCGATCTGCGAATGGCGTTGGCGGCGTTGGCATCCGACAGTCCCTACGGTCGGCTGTGGGCGACCATCATTCAGCACCGGTTCGGCGGCAGCGGCGCACTCGCCGGTCATCCCATCGGCAACCTGATGCTGGCTGGGCTCAATGAGGTGCTCGCCGATCCGGTCGCGGCCCTCGACGAACTCGGCCGGGTGCTCGGCGTCAAGGGCCGGGTGCTGCCGATGTGCCCCATCGCGCTGCAGATCGAGGCCGACGTCGCGGGACTGGAGACCGATCCGCGGATGAGCCGGGTGATCCGTGGACAGGTCGCGGTGGCGACCACACCGGGCAAGGTGCGCCGGGTCCGGCTGCTACCCGGCGACCCGCCCGCCACCCGGCAGGCGGTGGACGCCATCCTGGCCGCCGACCTGGTGGTGCTCGGCCCGGGATCGTGGTTCACCAGCGTGATCCCGCACGTGCTGGTGCCCGGACTGGTGGCGGCGCTCAAGGCGACGTCGGCACGTCGGGCGCTGGTGCTCAACCTGGCGGCCGAGCCCGGCGAGACCGCGGGGTTTTCCGCCGAGCGGCACATCCATGTGCTGGCGCAGCACGCGCCCGGTTTCACGGTGCACGACATCGTCGTGGACGCCGCCCGGGTGCCCAGTGACCGCGAGCGCGAGCAACTTCGCCGCACCGCGGCCTTGCTGGAGGCCGACGTCCAGTTTGCTGAAGTGTCCAGACCTGGTACACCTTTACATGACCCGGCGAGGTTGGCCGCGGCTCTGGAGGGCGTCCGGTTACGTGGCGTGGTGCCCCCGGAGCCGACGATGCCCACTCCCGCCGCGCGGTCGACCCCGGCACCGGCCCAGTCTGAGCCGATGCCGGTCGAGGGGGCACGCCGGGACTCTGGCGTGAATGGACCGAGCCTGAACGGACCGAGAGGTGACGACCCGTGGCGATGACAGCCGAGGTCAAGGACGAGCTGAGCCGACTCGTGGTGAATTCGGTGAGCTCTCGTCGTGCCGAGGTGGCGTCGTTGTTGCGCTTCGCCGGGGGACTGCACATCGTGTCCGGCCGCGTCGTCGTCGAGGCCGAGGTGGACCTCGGGATCATCGCCCGGCGGCTGCGTAAGGACATTTTCGATCTGTACGGGTACAACGCCGTCGTGCACGTGCTGTCGGCCAGCGGTATCCGGAAGAGCACCCGGTACGTGGTGCGGGTCGCCAAGGACGGCGAAGCGCTGGCCCGCCAGACCGGTCTGCTGGATCTGCGCGGGCGGCCGGTACGCGGGCTGCCGGCCCAGGTGGTCGGTGGGAGCGTGGGAGACGCCGAGGCCGCGTGGCGGGGTGCCTTTTTGGCGCACGGCTCACTGACGGAACCCGGCCGGTCCTCGGCGCTGGAAGTCAGCTGCCCCGGCCCGGAGGCCGCGCTGGCACTGGTCGGCGCGGCGCGGCGGCTCGGCGTCAGCGCCAAGGCACGCGAAGTCCGGGGCGCCGACCGGGTGGTCGTCCGCGACGGTGAGGCCATCGGTGCGTTGCTGACCCGGATGGGCGCGCAGGACACCCGGTTGACGTGGGAGGAGCGGCGGATGCGCCGCGAGGTGCGTGCGACCGCGAACCGGCTGGCGAATTTCGACGATGCCAACCTGCGCCGGTCGGCGCGTGCCGCGGTGGCCGCCGCGGCCCGGGTGGAGCGGGCCCTGCAGATCCTCGGCGACACGGTGCCCGATCATCTGGCGGCGGCGGGCAAGTTGCGGATCGAGCACCGGCAGGCGTCGTTGGAGGAGCTGGGCCGGCTGGCCGACCCGCCGATGACGAAAGATGCTGTCGCGGGGCGTATTCGGCGGCTGCTTTCGATGGCGGACCGCAAGGCCAAACAAGACCGTATCCCCGACACCGAGTCGGCCGTCACGCCGGACCTGCTCGAGGACGCGTAGCCGCCGCTCAGAACGGCGGTTCGTCAGGCAGTACGTAGGGTTCCGGCGGCACCCACTCCCGCGGTAGCTCTTCGGGTTCGCGCGGGTCGTTCACCCATTTACAGAACGGGCTGCTGCTCGGTGTGCCCTTGAACAGAAACAACATGTCGCGCATGTGGTTCCGGAACTTGCGGTCTTCGATCTCGCGTTTTCGGGCCCGCTCGACGTTTTCACGCTCACGCTGTACGCAATTGCGGTTCCGTTCGCGCGCAACCCGCGCCGCCCGTTCGCGGGACCGGGAGCGTCGCCCCGGCGCGACCAGTTCGGGAAACAGCTCGGCGCCGGCAGGCACGGTCCGGAAAGTTCGGCCGGTGGGCGAGGTCACGATCACGGTGCCGTCCGGTACCTGCGGGTCTCGCCAGCCACTAGGTCCGCCGTGAAATGTCTTGAGGCGGTGATGTTGTCGGCAGTAGCACTTCAAGTTCCAGGGAACGGTGTGGCCGCCGGATTTCGGGTCCGCGTGATTGAACGGCACCGTGTGATCGATGTCGCACACACTGGCCGGTCTGCTGCAGCCGGGGAAGCGGCAGGTGAGGTCCCGAGACCGGATCCAGCGTTCCAGAGCGGCCGAAGGCTGATAGCGCAGCGCCTCGGCGGCGGTCACCTGAGGATCGGCAGGATCACCGTAGCGCAGGCGCAACTTGAAGAGAGTGGCACACTCCCGCAGATCAGGGGGGCGTGGCCCGGAAATCCGGACGCCGGCCAGAGCTCAGCGGTTCTCTGACCAACCCGCACGACGCCGCTGGCACACCACTAGGCTGGCCCGGTAGTTCATCAGCGACTAAGGGAGAAACACGTGACGGTCCGAGTAGGCGTCAACGGCTTCGGTCGAATCGGACGCAACTTCTATAGGGCACTGGACGCGCAGAAGGCCGAGGGTAAGAGCACCGACATCGAGATCGTTGCCGTCAACGACCTCACCGACAACGCCACCCTGGCGCACCTGCTCAAGTTCGACTCGATCCTTGGCCGGTTGCCATACGACGTCAGCCTGGAGGGCGACGACACCATCGTGGTCGGCAACCACAAGATCAAGTCGCTCGAAGTCAAGGAAGGACCGTCGGCCCTGCCGTGGGGCGACCTGGGTGTCGACGTGGTCGTCGAATCCACCGGCATCTTCACCAGCGCCGCCAAGGCCAAGGGGCACCTGGACGCCGGCGCCAAGAAGGTGGTCATCTCCGCGCCGGCCACCGACCCCGACATCACCATCGTCATCGGAGTGAACGACGACAAGTACGACGGCAGCCAGAACATCATCTCCAACGCGTCGTGCACCACGAACTGCCTGGGCCCGCTGGCCAAGGTCGTCAACGACGAGTTCGGCATCGTCAAGGGCCTGATGACCACCATCCACGCCTACACCCAGGATCAGAACCTGCAGGACGGCCCGCACAAGGACCTGCGTCGCGCCCGCGCCGCCGCGCTGAACATCGTGCCCACGTCCACCGGCGCCGCCAAGGCGATCGGTGAAGTGCTGCCCGAGCTGAAGGGCAAGCTCGACGGCTTCGCGATGCGGGTGCCGGTGCCGACCGGCTCGGTCACGGACCTCACCGTCGAGCTGAAGAAGTCGCCCAGCGCCGAGGAGATCAACGCGGCGTTCAAGGCGGCGGCGGAGGGCCCGCTCAAGGGCATCCTGAAGTACTACGACGTGCCGATCGTGTCGACGGACATCGTCACCGACCCGCACTCGTCGATCTTCGACTCGCTGCTGACCAAGGTCATCGACAATCAGGCGAAGGTCGTGTCGTGGTACGACAACGAGTGGGGCTACTCGAACCGCCTCGTCGACCTCGTCGGCATGGTCGGCAAGTCCCTCTAGCGACATGGCCGAGCTGTCCATCCCGACCCTCGATGATCTACTGCAGGAAGGGGTTTCGGGTCGCGGCGTGCTGGTGCGTTCCGACCTGAACGTCCCGCTCGACGACGACGGCAACATCACCGACCCGGGCCGGATCATCGCCTCCGTCCCGACGCTGCAGGCGCTGGCCGACGCGGGCGCCAAGGTGGTGGTGACGGCGCATCTCGGTCGGCCCAAGGGTGGTCCCGACCCGAAGTTCTCGCTCAAGCCGGTTGCCGCCGCGCTGAGCGAGCGGCTGGGCCGGCATGTGCAGTTGGCAGGCGATGTTGTCGGCCCGGACGCCCTGGCGCGCGCCGAGGGGCTGACGGACGGCGACATCCTGCTGCTGGAGAACATCCGGTTCGACCCGCGCGAAACCAGCAAGGACGACTCCGAGCGGATGGCGCTGGCCAAGCAGCTCGTCGAATTGGTAGGCGATGATGGGGCATTCGTCTCCGACGGTTTCGGGGTGGTGCACCGCAAGCAGGCCTCGGTCTACGACGTGGCAAAGTTGTTGCCGCACTACGCCGGAAAGCTGGTGGCCACCGAGATCGCGGTGCTGGAGAAGCTGACCAGTTCCACCGAGCGGCCGTACGCGGTGGTGCTCGGCGGGTCGAAGGTGTCGGACAAGCTGGGCGTCATCGAGGCGCTGGCAACCAAGGCCGACAGCCTGGTGATCGGCGGCGGGATGTGCTTCACCTTCCTTGCAGCCCAAGGGCTTTCGGTCGGCTCATCGCTGCTGCAGGAGGATATGATCGACACCTGCCGCAAGCTGCTGGAGGACTACGGCGACGTGATCCACCTGCCGGTGGACATCGTGGTCGCCGAGAAGTTCGCCGCAGATTCGCCGACCGAGATCGTGGCGGCGGACCGCATCCCCGACGACAAAATGGGCCTCGACATCGGGCCGGAGTCGGTGCGGCGGTTCACCGCGCTGCTGTCCAACGCCAGGACGATCTTCTGGAACGGCCCGATGGGCGTGTTCGAGTTCCCGGCGTTCGCCGCGGGCACCAAGGGGGTCGCAGAGGCGATCATCGCCGCCACGGCCAAGGGCGCGTTCAGCGTGGTCGGCGGCGGCGACTCCGCCGCCGCTGTGCGGGCGCTGGGCCTGCCCGAGGACGGCTTCTCCCACATTTCGACCGGCGGCGGGGCGTCGCTGGAATACCTTGAGGGCAAGTCACTGCCCGGCATAGAGGTACTGAGTAGTGCTGACCACTCGTAAGGATCCTGATGACCCGTAAGCCGCTGATCGCCGGCAACTGGAAGATGAACATGAACCACTTCGAAGCGATCGCGCTGGTTCAGAAAATCGCCTTCTCGCTGCCCGACAAGTACTTCGACAAGGTCGACGTCAGCGTGATGCCGCCGTTCACCGACCTGCGCAGCGTGCAGACCCTCGTCGACGGCGACAAGCTGCGGCTCACCTACGGCGGCCAGGACCTCTCGCAGCACGACTTCGGTCCCTACACCGGTGACATCAGCGGCGCCTTCCTGGCGAAGCTGGGCTGCACCTTTGTGATCGTCGGGCACTCCGAGCGGCGCACTCACCACCACGAGGACGACGAACTGGTCGCCGCGAAGGCCGCGGCCGCCTTCCGGCACGGGTTGACGCCGATCGCGTGCATCGGGGAGGGGCTGGACGTGCGGGAGGCCGGCGACCACGTCTCCTACAACGTCACCCAGCTGCAGGGATCGTTGGCCGGGTTGTCGGCCGAGCAGATCGGCGCCGCGGTCATCGCCTACGAGCCGGTATGGGCCATTGGTACCGGCCGGGTGGCCAGCGCAGGCGATGCGCAGGAGGTCTGTGCGGCCATCCGCCAGGAGCTGGGCAAGCTGGCGTCGCCCGAGCTGGCGGCCGGTGTCCGCATCCTCTACGGCGGTTCGGTGAACGCCAAGAACGTCGGCGAGATCGTCGCGCAGGAGGATATCGACGGCGCATTGGTCGGCGGGGCGTCGCTGGACGCCGAGCAGTTCGCCACCCTGTCGGCGATCGCCGCGGGCGGCCCGCTGCCTTGATCGCGCTGCTGAGCCGGTACGCTGTCGGGCATGGAATTCGCTCTGCAGATCGTGCTGGTGGTCACCAGTCTGTTGACGGTGCTGCTGGTGCTGCTGCACCGCGCCAAGGGCGGCGGTCTGTCCACCCTGTTCGGCGGCGGCGTCCAGTCGAGCCTGTCCGGGTCGACCGTGGTGGAGAAGAACCTGGACCGGCTGACGTTGTTCGTCGTCGGAATCTGGCTTGTCTCCATCGTCGGCGTCGCCCTGAACATCAACTTCGGCAGCGGCAACTAGCTGTCCGTGAGCGCCTTCTGCTCTTCGCGCAAGCGCTCATCGCCGCCTTCTGCTCTTCGCGCAAGCGCTCATCGCCGCCTTCTGCTGCACCCTCGCCTGCCAGGCCATCAGCACCGGCATCCCGATCAGCTCCAGACCGGTCGCACCGACGAACGCCGGGTGCGGGCGTCCGTTGCGGCGCCACGACAACACCCGTGCCAGGCCGCCCAGGAACACCACGCCGCAGACCGCGCGAAAACGTGCACCCCGCGTCTCGATGTCCGGCACGACTGACCAGATGACCGGCGCCGCCGCGAACCAGAAGGCGTTGGTGAAGCGGTACTCGCTGTCTGCACTGGCTTCGAGTCGACTGTTGTCTCTCGGCAGCGTGGCGGGCCCTAAGAGCATGCCCGACAGGCCCGACAGGAACGGTATGGCCGCCAACGTCGCGGTGACGATCTGCAGCGGACGACGGCCGCCGTCAGGCTTCGGTGTATTCACATGACGATCCTGCCGCAGAACCCCCGCCATGCGCTGGGTTCCCGCGACGCCGATACTGGTCGCATGGCTGAGGTTACCGATGTCGCGCTGGAGCCGATCGGTTCGGTCCGCCGCACTCAGGTGGGCCGGGAAGCGACCGAGCCGATGCGCGAAGATATCCGGCTGCTCGGCGCGTTCCTGGGCGACACCGTCCGCGAGCAGAACGGCGAGGAGGTGTTCGAGCTCGTCGAGCGCGCCCGGGTGGAGTCGTTCCGGGTGCGGCGGTCGGAGATCGACCGCGCCGAGCTGGCGCAGATGTTCGACGGCATCGACGTGCACCAGGCAATCCCGGTCATCCGGGCGTTCACCCACTTCGCGCTGCTCGCCAACGTTGCCGAGGACATTCACCGTGAGCGCCGGCGCGCCCTGCACGTCGAGGCGGGCGAACCGCCCCAGGACAGCAGCCTGGCCGCCACCTAACTGAAGCTGGACACGGCCGACCTGGACTCCGCGACGCTCGCCGACGCGCTGACCCTGGCCCAGGACTCGCCGGTGATCACCGCGCACCCCACCGAGACGCGACGCCGGACCGTCTTCGACACCCAGCACCGCATCACCGAACTGATGCGGCGGCGGATGAACGGCCACACCCAGACCGACGACGGCCGCGACATCGAGTTCGAACTGCGCCGCCACATCCTGATGCTGTGGCAGACCGCGCTCATCCGGCTGTCCCGGCTGAAGATCCAGGACGAGATCGAAGTCGGGCTGCGCTATTACCCGGCAGCATTCTTCGAGGTCATCCCGCAGGTCAATGCCGAGGTGCGGTCCGCCCTGCAGGCCCGGTGGCCCGACGCCGGCCTGCTGCCCGAACCGATCCTGCGCCCGGGGTCCTGGATCGGCGGCGACCGGGACGGCAATCCCAACGTCACCGCCGACGTGGTGCGGCTGGCCACCGGCAGCGCCGCCTACACCGCACTGGGTCACTACTTCGTCGAGCTGATGGCGCTCGAGCAGGAGTTGTCG
>JAOPWF010000224.1 GCA_025965815.1 Mycobacterium sp. | reverse complement strand
AGTCGACGTGCTCGAGGATGCGGTCGGCCAGCAGCGCCGCGGCGGGCACCTCGATCATCACACCCGGCGTCAATCCGTAGGAACGAGCGAGCGCCGCAAAGTCTTTGGCTTCTTCGGCGGTGGCGATCATCGGCGCCATGATCCATGGCGGGTTGCCGGTCTTCGCCGCTGCCGCGGCGATGGCCTCCAGCTGGCGGTCCACCAGTCCGGGGTTGCCCTCGGCGACCCGGATGCCACGCACGCCCAGGGCCGGGTTGGCCTCCTCGGGATGGCTGACGAACTTCAGCGGCTTGTCCGAGCCGGCGTCCAGCGTCCTGACGACCACCTTGTGGCCGGCGAACGCGTCGAGCACCTCCGCGTAGATCTGGGCCTGTTCGTCGACGCTGGGCTCGGTATCCCGGTTGAGGAAGCACAACTCGGTCCGGAACAGGCCGATGCCCTCGGCGGGAGTCTCCCGCGCGGAGCGGGCGGCGCCGCCGTCCTGCACGTTGGCGAGGATGGCCACGCGGTGCCCGTCCGACGTGGCGCCGGGTCCGGTCCACTTCGCCGACATCGCGGCGCTGCGCTGTGCTCGCTCGACCGACTCTGCCGCGACGGTGGCATCGGGTGAGACGGTCACCGTCCCGAGGGTTCCGTCGATGAGCACCATCGAACCGGCTTCGACGGCGTCGAGTCCGTGGACGGCGACCACGCAGGGGATGCCCAACTGGCGGGCGATGATCGCGGTGTGGCTGGTCGGCCCGCCCAGGGTGGTGGCCAGCCCGACCACGAGCGTCGGATCGAGGCCTGCCGTGTCGGCGGGCGCGAGGTCCTCGGCGCACAGGATCGACGGCACGAGTGGCAGCGGGACACCCGGTTCCGGCAGGCCGCTGAGTTCGGCGATGACGCGATCACGGATGTCCTTGAGGTCGGTGACGCGTTCCGCCATCAGACCGCCCAGCGCAGTGAACATGTCGACGAACTGCGTGACCGCCCCGACGACGGCCGGAACTGCCGGCATTCCGCCGTTGATCCGCTTCTCCGCGGCGCCGAGCCAAGCCCGGTCCTGAGCAAGTGTCGCCGTCGCGGAGAGCACCTCGGAGGCCACACCGGTGGCGTGGGTCGCGCGATCGCGGAGCCGTCCGGCGACCGCTGACGCGGCGGCCGCAAAGCGGGCGGCCTCGGCGGGGCGGTCGGCTTCATCGACCTCGGGTGCCGACGCGGGATCCTCGATTGCCGGCGCTCGGCCGGGCCGGATCACCGGGGCGTACTGGACACCGGTGACGACCGGCACACCGGACAAGACGGTGGCCGCGGGGTTGTTCTCAGCCTCGATATCGGGCCGCAGTGACGTAGGCAGTGGTGAAGCGGTCATGTGAACCACGTTACAACAAAACCTTGACAAGTCAACACGAACGAGGGTAAAACCAACGATATCAACATTGAACGAGGCCAATTACCACACAAACGGAGGTCCATGTACCCAGAAGAGCGTCAGGAAGCGATCGCCTCGCTGGTGATAACGCAGGGTCGCGCCTCCGTTGCCGAACTCGCCCACACTTACGACGTCACCACCGAGACCGTCCGCCGGGACCTCGCCGTGCTGGACCGGGCCGGTGTGGTGCGGCGGGTGCACGGCGGCGCCGTGCCGGCCCGCGCGCTGCACGTCGTCGAACAGGGTGTCGGCGAACGCGAGACCACCCGCGCCGACTACAAGGACGCCATCGCCGCGGCCGCCGCCGAATTCTTTCCGTTGAGCGGGGCCAGCCTGCTGCTCGATGCGGGGACCACCACGGCGCGCATCGCTGCGCTGCTGCCCGCCGACCGGGAACTCGTGGCGGTGACCAACTCGGTGCCCATCGCGGCCCGGCTGGCCGGCATGCCTTCGGTATCTCTTCAGCTGCTGGGCGGCCGGGTCCGTGGCCTCACCCAGGCCGCGGTCGGGGAGCAGGTCCTACGGATGCTCGACACGCTGCGGGTGGACATCGCCTTCATCGGCACCAACGCGATCAGCATCCGGCACGGCCTGTCGACGCCGGACAGCGAAGAAGCCGCCGTCAAGCGCGCCATGGTGCGCTGCGCCAACTATGTGGTCGTCGTGGCCGACTCCTCGAAAGTGGGCAAGGAGGACTTCGTCAGCTTCGCACCCATCGGCAGCGTCGACGCCCTGATCACCGACTCCGAACTCAGCGACGCCGACCGCGACGAGATCGCCGAACAGGGCGTCGAGGTCGTCATCGCATGATCGTCACCGTCACCCCCAACCCCAGCATCGACCGCACGGTGACGCTGGACAGCCCGCTCACCCGCGGTTCCGTGCAGCGGGTGAGCTCGGTGTCCAGCGAACCCGGCGGCAAGGGCGTCAACGTCGCGCGGGCGCTGACGCTCGCCGGCGTCGATGTGGTCGCCTTACTGCCCGCCGCCCCACTTGATCCGATGGTGACCGCGCTGCAGGACATCGCCGTGGCGTTCCGCTGCGTGCCCAGCTCCGGGGCGGTGCGCACCAACCTGACGATCAGCGAAACCGACGGAACCACCACGAAACTCAACGAACGCGGCGCCCCGCTGGATCCGGCCACGCTGGATGCCCTGACCCGCGCGGTCGTCGAGTCGGCCGAGCACGCCGCCTGGGTGGTGCTGTCCGGCTCGCTACCGCCCGGCGTCCCGGACGGCTGGTACGCCCATATCGTCGCGCTGCTGGCACCGCTGGCCTGCCGGGTGGCCGTCGACACCTCCGACGGACCGTTGACCGCGCTGGCCGCCGCATTCGACCGCGCCGCTCCGGACCTGATCAAGCCGAACTCCGAAGAGCTCGCCGGGCTGGCAAGCGTGTCTGCTGAGCACCTGGAATCGGCGGTGCGAGAAGGTGATCCGGAGCCGGTCGTGTACGCCGCCGATCAGCTCATCCAGCGCGGCGCCCGCAGCGTGCTGGCCACGCTCGGCGCAGCGGGCGCAGTGCTGGTCAACGAGACAGGCAGCTGGCTTGCCACGCCGCCGCCCATCATTCCCCGCAGCACGGTCGGCGCCGGCGACTCGTCGCTCGCCGGATTCGTGCGCGCCGACGTCGGAGGTGCCGAGGCGCCGCAGTGCCTCCGGATGGCGGTCGCCTACGGCAGCGCCGCCGCCGCGCTTCCGGGGTCCGCGCTGCCCTCCCCCGCCCAGATCGACCTCGACGCTGTTCGCGTGACTTCAATATCGCCCACCCTGTCCAATCCCGCGACTTCCTGACCAAACCGAGACGAAGGTGTCCGCATGACCACATCGATCATCACTCCCGAGCTTGTCCTCCTGGACGTCGACGCCGGAGCCGACAAGGAAGCGGTAATCGGACGGCTGGCAACGCTGCTCGCCGAGGCAGGCCGCGCCACCGACCGCGCCGGACTGCTGGCAGCGGCCATGGCGCGCGAAGCCCAGTCCGCCACCGGGCTTCCCGGCGGCATCGCCATTCCGCACTGCCGCTCTCCGCACGTCGGCACGGCCTCGATCGCCTTCGCCCGGCTGCGACCACCGGTCGACTTCGGTGCTCCGGACGGCCCCGCCGATCTGGTGTTCCTCATCGCCGCCCCGGAGGCCGGCGGCGCCGAGCACATGAAGCTGCTGTCCAGCCTGGCGCGCGCCCTGGTCCGTCCCGACTTCGTCGAGTCGCTGCGCGCCGCATCGACGGATGACGAGGTCGTCGGCCTGGTCGACGGTGTGGTCAATCCGGCCCCGGCGCCCGCCGCCGCTGCACCCGCTACGCCGGCGCCCGCCCCGGTCGCCGCAGCGTCGGCCCGGCAGCCCAAATCGTTGGTCGCGATCACCGCCTGCCCCACCGGCATTGCCCATACCTATATGGCGGCCGATTCGCTGGCCGCGGCGGCCAACCGCGCCGGCGTGACGATGCACGTCGAGACACAGGGATCGTCGGGCAGCACGCCGCTGTCGCCCGACACGATCGCCGGTGCCGACGCCGTCATCTTCGCCACCGACGTCGGCGTGAAGGACCGCCAGCGCTTCGCGGGTAAGCCCGTCATCGCATCCGGCGTCAAACGCGCCATCAACGAGCCGGACAAGATGGTCGCCGAGGCGGTCTCGGCCTCCGACAATCCCGCCGCCGCGCGGGTGCAGGGCTCGTCAGGTGGCGCCTGCGCACCCGCCGCCGCTGCCGGGGCATCCGTAGGGGTGGGCTGGGGCACTCGGATCCGGCAGATCCTGCTCACCGGCGTGAGCTACATGATCCCGTTCGTCGCCGACGGCGGCCTGCGGATCGCGCTGGGTTTCCTGTTCGCCGGTTACGACATCGCCAATAAGCCTGGCGGACAGACCCAGTCGCTGGGCAACATCATCGCCAGCACCAACTCACTGACCAACCTGCCCGACGGCGGTCTGATGCAATACTTCGGCGCGGTGTTGTTCACCCTCGGCGGGCTGGCGTTCTCGTTCCTGGTCCCGGCACTGGCCGGCTACATTGCGTTCGCGATCGCCGACCGTCCCGGTATCGCACCGGGCTTCACCGCAGGCGCAGTGTCGGTCTTCGTCGGCGGCGGCTTCATCGGCGGCATCGTCGGCGGCCTGATCGCCGGTTTCGCGGCGCTGTGGATCAGCAAGATCAACGTGCCGCGGTGGGGCCGTGGGCTCATGCCGGTGGTCATCATCCCGCTGTTCGCGTCGCTGGCCGTCGGTCTGTTGATGTTCCTGCTGCTCGGCCGGCCGCTGGCCTGGATCACCACCAGCCTGACCCACTGGCTCAGCGGGTTGAGCGGCAGCTCGGTGATCCTGCTCGGGATCATCCTCGGCCTGATGATGTGCTTCGACCTCGGCGGCCCGGTGAACAAGGCGGCCTACGCTTTCGCCACCGCCGGCCTGAACATCGCCGATCCGGCGTCACTGCGCATCATGGCCGCCGTCATGGCAGCGGGTATGGTGCCGCCGCTGGCGATGGCCCTGGCCTCCACTGTCCGGCCCGGCCTGTTCACCGAACCGGAACGGGAAAACGGCAGGGCTGCTTGGCTTCTCGGCGCGTCGTTCATCTCTGAGGGCGCCATCCCATTCGCGGCCGCCGACCCGCTGCGGGTGATCCCCTCGATGATGGCCGGCGGTGCCGTCACCGGCGCCCTGATCATGGCCTTCGACGTGACGCTGAAGGCTCCGCACGGCGGAATCTTCGTCTTCTTCGCCATCGGCAACCTGATCTGGTTCGTCGTCTCGCTGGCGGTCGGGACGGCCGTGGGTGCGGTTTCGGTCATTGCCGCCAAACAGTTCTCCAAGCCCAGCGTCGAGCGGGAAGAAGCCCCGGCGCTCGCCGCGGCCTGACCCATCCACCCCACAAGAAGGAGTCCAGAAATGTCCAGCAAGACAGTGGTCGTCGGTTCGTCCATCGGTCTGCATGCCCGCCCCGCGGCGATCATCTCCGAGGCGGTGGTCAAGGCCGGCGTGCCGGTCACGCTTTCCGTTGACGGTGGCGAACCGGTGGATGCCGGGTCGGCACTGATGATCATGACGCTCGGTGCCGGTAACGGTGCGCAGGTGACCGTCGCCTCCGATGACGACCAGACGCTCGCCACCATCGCAGACCTCGTCGAACAGGACCTCGACGCCTGATCACGACCCAAACCGAAGCCGGGCCGGGCTGTCGCGGCCCGGATATTTCATTTCGCAAATTGACATTGCTGTGAACTTGCTGGCAAACTTTTGGCCTCGCCGAAACAGAGACGCGTCGCGGTCTGCTACCCGGGCCGACGTGGCACTCCCCGTCGCACGGGAAAACGCGGTTTCTCCGTCCCTACGCCGCGTACTTAATACCTACAACGTACGCTGGGCCTCGTAATTCGGGCCGTTGCTGGTCTGGCGAGGGGCCATCCTGACCGACGGTTCAGACGGAGTAGTGTCTCGGTCACAAGGATATCTAGCAACGTTTGTTGCGATGTTTAGCAAATTTTTGAAACCTTGCCGATACGCGTGACAACTCCTTGACGCCTGGGTAAGAATTGTGCCATTCGCGCGTCCGACCATCGCACGTGTTCGGTCGGGTTGGGAGGGTCATGCTGTCGAGCACTGCGATGTCGCAGACCCCTTTACCGAGCACCGGCGGCGCCGTCCGGCCCTCGTGGCCCGCCCCCATTTTCCTCGCTCAGGGCGGCGCGACCAACGGGCGTCCCGGCGCGGTGCACATAGCGCCGATGCGAGATGGGATGGTCGGCAGCGGCACTGGGGCGACCCGCCGGAACGGTTCAGAGCTCATTCAGGGGCAACCGGAGGGCGGTATTGCCCCGCACACAAATCTGCTGATAGTCGACGACTGCACGCTGTATCGCGAGAATCTTGCCACTGTCCTACGCGCGGACGAGATGGCCACCGTGAGCCTGGCATGGGATCTGGCATCTCTGCGCACGGCGCTCCAGGGCGGCGAACCGTCGGTGATCCTGCTGAGCATGGCGACCCGCGGCAGCGCAGCGTTGCTACGGGCAGCCCTGGAAATCCGCCCGACCGTCAAGGTCATCGCTCTGGCCATTCCGGAGGAGGACGAGTCGCAGATTGTCGCGTGTGCAGAGGCCGGTGTCGTGGGCTATCACCTGCGGACCGATTCGCTCAACGACCTGCTCGCCATGATCCGGAGGGTCGCTGACGGAGAGTCGCTGTGCTCGCCCCGAATTTCCGCCATTCTGCTCCGGCGGCTTTCGCAGCTCGCTTCGCAACGGCAACCGGTGGCGGCCACGGAACTCGTTCTCACTGCCCGTGAGGACCAGATCCTCGGGATGTTGGAGATAGGCCTGTCGAACCGGGATATCGCCGCGCGACTCTGCATTGCGGTCCATACGGTGAAGAACCACATACATAGCGTGCTGACGAAGCTTGGGGTGAGCACCCGCGCGGAGGCTGCGGCACTGAGCCGCACCATGCAGCGATCCCGGATGGACACGTGGAAACTGAGCCCTGCGTCATCCGATGGCTCCGATGACCGATGTACCGAGGGTGTGGCAGGTCAGGGGCCCGTCCGATCTGCCGTGGGATAGGGCCGTTCGGCTGCGCGCAGTGCAAATATGAGCGGCAGTACGACTTAGCTGCGGCCTGCGGCAGTAGATCGGCGATCACGGCCTTCGATCCGCCGCCTCTCGGTCCGACGACGATTTGCGGGCGAGCCTGCTTCCGTCTTCGGGGGGCGAAGACTCTGTAGTGATCGACGAACTGGGCGCCGATGTGGAATTTCACGCTCACCCAGGTCATCGTGGCGGCCACCCCAGAGTCATCTTGCCCAACGGGTCGCCCGCGACGCCGATAGATTGACCGCAGTTGCCCACTTGGCGTCCGAACCGTCCTGGTGCCCTCCCCTGGCCTGCGACCAGAAAGCGCAAGCGACCCCCTCGGGACGCCATTAAGCTGACCCGTGTGCCCGTGCAGGGTCGGCTTGGATGAGCAGCGTTGCCGTCGATGGGGCGATCCGTGCTTTGCTAGTGGTAGGTATGCTCGGTCCCGGTCGAGCTATTGAGAAGGGGGTGACTGAGGGTGCGCCGCATCGCTATGGCGTTTGCTGTGTTAGCAGTGGCATTGATGAGCGCGCCGCCGGCAGTGGCGATCGAGCCGCCGGCCATCGATCCCGGCGCTATTCCGCCCGACGAGACCGGACCGGACCAGCCGACCGAACAGCGCCGCATCTGCTCGGCTCCCACCGCCTTTCCGAA
>JAOPWF010000203.1 GCA_025965815.1 Mycobacterium sp. | reverse complement strand
ACCTCGCCGATGAACATGTCGATGGCGGCGACCAGATAGGCGTCGAGTTCGTCGACCCGCACGCGACGCACCGCCGGGTCGATGGCGCACGACGGCGCCGAGCGCAGAGCCATCAGCGGCTGCCGCTCCCGCACGTCGCGGGCGGGACCCCAGGCGTGTTCGAGGCGCCGCCACATGGGCAGCACCAACTCAGCGCGGCCGACGAGCGACGAGCACCGCCGCGCCGTACTCATCGCCTTGTCGGCGAAGGCGTGCAGATCGGTGAGCTGCCCGCACAGCGGGATCAGATTGGCTCCGGCGTAACACAGCGACTCTTCCGGGCGGCGCCGCGTCCACAGCTCTCCACCGATCGCACTGGGATCCACGCCGTGATCGGCGACGCGGGCCGCCACCATGCAGGACGCCACCGGGTCGCCGTCGAGCACCCGCTTCACCGGCACCGCGTCCCGAACGACGGACACACGTCGCTCTTCGACAAGGCGAAAGAGAGGCGGAGCCGACATGGACACTCTTTCTGCGGCTGTCGGACGGGCGTGACCCTCAGCTTACGGTGACAATAGGCGAACCGCTCGCACTTGCTTCGGCGCCGTCGGCCATGCCTTGCTCGCTGGCGATCTTCATCGCTTCCTCGATGAGCGTCTCCACGATCTGCGACTCGGGAACGGTCTTGATCACCTCTCCGCGGACGAAGATCTGACCCTTGCCGTTGCCCGACGCCACCCCGAGATCGGCCTCCCGTGCCTCACCGGGACCGTTGACGACACAACCCATTACGGCCACCCGCAGCGGGAAGTCCAGCCCGTCCAGGCCGGCGGTCACCTCGTTGGCCAGGGTGTAGACGTCGACCTGCGCGCGACCGCAGGACGGGCAGGACACGATCTCCAGTCCGCGCGGGCGCAGGTTGAGCGACTCCAGGATCTGGTTGCCGACCTTGACCTCTTCGACGGGCGGTGCCGACAGCGACACCCGTATGGTGTCGCCGATCCCCTTGGACAGCAGCGCGCCGAACGCGACGGCGGACTTGATGGTGCCCTGAAACGCCGGACCGGCCTCGGTGACGCCGAGATGCAGTGGGTAGTCGCACTGGGCCGCCAGCAGTTCGTACGCGGCCACCATCACGACTGGGTCGTTGTGCTTGACGCTGATCTTGATGTCGCCGAAGCCGTGCTCTTCGAACAGCCCGGCCTCCCACAGCGCGGACTCGACCAGCGCCTCGGGCGTGGCCTTGCCGTACTTCTGCATGATCCGCTTGTCCAGCGATCCGGCGTTGACGCCGATGCGGATCGGGATGCCGGCGTCACCGGCGGCCTTGGCGACCTCCTTGACCCGGCCGTCGAACTCCTTGATGTTGCCGGGGTTGACCCGCACGGCGGCGCAGCCGGCATCGATCGCGGCGAAGATGTACTTGGGTTGGAAGTGGATGTCGGCAATCACCGGGATTTTGCTCTTCTTGGCGATCACGGCGAGTGCGTCGGCGTCCTCCTGACGCGGGCACGCCACCCGGACGATGTCGCAACCCGCCGTCGTCAGCTCCGCGATCTGTTGCAGCGTCGAGTTGATGTCGTGGGTCTTGGTGGTGCACATCGACTGCACCGCGATCGGGAAGTCGCTGCCGACCCCCACGTCGCGAACCATCAGCTGGCGAGTCCTGCGTCGCGGTGACAGCGTGGGCGCGGGAGCCGCGGGCATACCCAGGCCTGTAGTCACAGTGCCTCTTTCCTGCCAGAAGTTTACTGGAAAAGCCTGATCGGGTTGACCAGGTCTGCGGTGACGGTCAGCAGCATGTAGCCGACCACCACTACCAAGATTACGTAGGTAGCGGGCATCAGCTTGAGATAGTTCACCGGACCCGCTGCGTCCAGACGGCGCGCCTTCCGAATCATATTGCGGATCTTCTCGAATACCGCGATCGCGATATGCCCACCGTCGAACGGCAGCAGCGGAATCAGGTTGATGGCGCCCAGCACGAAATTCAGCTGCGCGAGGAAGAACCAGAACGCCACCCACAGCCCGTGGTCGACGGTGTCACCGCCGATGATGCTGGCACCGACCACGCTGATCGGGGTGTTGGGGTCGCGTTCACCGCCCCCGATGGCGTGTACCAGCGCGCCGATCTTGGTGGGGATGGCGGCCAGCGACTTGCCCAGCTCGGCGGCGAGGTCCCCGGTGAACACGATGGTCCCCGGCACGGCCGTCAGCACGTTGTAGTGCGTGGGTCCGAACTGGGCGGCGCTGACGCCGACGGCACCGACGTTCGACGGGGCCGCATCGTTCTTCGTGGCCCAGCGCTGCGTTCGGCTGACGTCGACGACCATGGTGAAGTCAGTCCCGTCCCGCTGCACCACGAACGGTGTGGGTCCGGTCAGCTTGCGGACCGCGGTGACCATCTCGTCGAAGTTGTGCACATCGGTGTTGCCGACCTTCACCACCACGTCGCCGGGCTTTATGCCGGCGATGGCCGCCGGACCGGGGCCGGTGCACTGCCCCAACTGCCCCTTGGTGACCTCCGGTGCGACGCAAGCGGTTTCGCCGACCACCGCGGTGGTCGGCGGATGCAGGTTGGGCAGTCCCCAGACAACGGCGATGCCATAGATCAGCACCAGGCCGATGATGAAGTTCATCCCGGGACCGGCGAACAGCACCGCGGCGCGCTTCCACGTCTTCTGCTTGTACATGGCGCGCTCGCGCTCGTCGGGCTTCAGCTCCTCCACCGACGTCATGCCGGCGATATCGCAGAAGCCGCCGAGCGGGACGGCCTTGACGCCGTATTCGATCCCGCTCTCGTTGTTCGGCCGACGAATCGACCACAACGTGGGACCGAAGCCGACGAAGTAGCGCCGCACCTTCATTCCGGTGGCGCGCGCGACCCACATATGCCCGCATTCGTGCAGCGCCACCGAAAGCAGGATGGCGAGTGCGAACAGCACGATGCCGATAACGAACATCATTTGGTGTGTACAACCTCCTGTGTGACCGCGCGGCCGGCCCGCTCGCGGGCCCAGCGCTGCGCGTCAAGTACGTCATCCACGGTAGCTGGTTCGGCGGCCCACTGGTCTGCGGCGTGCAGCACATCGGCGACAGTGCGCACAATCGCCGGGAACGAGATGCGGCAGGCCAGGAACGCCGCGGCCGCCTCCTCGTTGGCCGCGTTGTACACCGCGGTCATGCAGCCGCCGGTCTGGCCGGCGTGGCGGGCGAGCTCCACGGCGGGGAACACAGCCGCGTCCAGCGGCTCGAATTCCCAGGTCGAAGCGGTGCTGAAGTCACACGCGGAGGCGGCGCCGGGTACCCGGGCCGGCCAGCCGAGGGCAAGGGCGATCGGCAACTTCATGTCCGGCGGGCTGGCCTGCGCGATGGTCGATCCGTCGGTGAAGCTGACCATCGAATGAACAATGGACTGCGGGTGGACCACGACCTCGATGCGCTGATACGGGATGCCGAACAGCAGGTGGGTTTCGATGAGTTCCAGGCCCTTGTTGACCAACGACGCCGAGTTGAGGGTGTTCATCGGGCCCATCGACCAGGTCGGATGCGCGCCGGCCTGCTCCGGGGTGACGTGTTCGAGGTCGGCGGCGGCCCAGCCGCGGAACGGTCCGCCCGATGCGGTGAGTACCAGCGTGGCGACCTCGTCGGGGGCGCCCCCGCGCAGGCACTGCGCCAGCGCGGAGTGTTCGGAGTCCACCGGGATGATCTGCCCGGGTGCGGCGGCGCGCAGGACCAGCGGACCGCCGGCGACCAGTGATTCCTTGTTGGCCAGCGCCAGCCGGGCGCCGCTGTCCAGGGCGGCCAGCGTCGGGTGCAGGCCCAACGCCCCGACCAGAGCGTTGAGCACGACGTCGGCTTCGGTGTTCTCGACCAGCCGGGTGGCGGCGTCGGGCCCGCTGTAGGTGACCTCGCCGACCTGTTCGGCCGCGGCCGGGTCCGCCACGGCGATGTTGGTGACCCCGGTTTCGGTGCGCTGCCTGCGCAGTAGTTCGGGGCTGCCGCCGCCCGCCGCCAGGCCGACGACTTCGAAACGGTCGGGGTTGGCGGCGATCACCTCCAGCGCCTGGGTCCCGATGGAACCGGTGCTGCCCAGGATGAGGACCCGCAGGCGGCGGCCGGGCTCGTCACTACTCACCGACCCATTGTGACGCCTCTACCGGGCGGTCATCGCCGCGGCGCGAATCTTACGTGGATGTGACGTACGCCATCCGAGTCCGGGGCCGCGACGCATAGCCCCATGCAGTACCCAGTGCGGCGGCAACCGGCCGTCCATGACGAAGGAGTCAGCGGCCCATGAAGATCTTTCAGAACACGGCAGTTGCGGCGGCCAGCCTTGCAGCACTCGCGGCTTCCGGCAACGACCTCAAGGTCAACAACGCATCCGTTTGGCTGCGGTTCACACCCGCTAACGCCACGGTCTACCTGATCGATACCGTAATGATGCCTCCCATGTAGTCGGCTCCCGAGACGACTTCGGAGGCAGCGTCCCCGATCGCGGCAGTGCAACAGGTGTTGCGCTGCCGCGATCGGGCTGTTCAGGGCCTCAGGCCGTCCGGTTACGCGAACGCGGTGCGGGCAGTGGAGCGCCGCACCGCGATGTCGCCCGAGCCGGTGCGGACATGGACGATGACCGTCTCGTCACCGGCGGCGGGACCGTCACATGCCTGGAGGTCATTGCTGACCGTGCCGGAGCCGGCAAGCAGATCGATGCGGGCGGCCGTCCCCTCGGCGATGGCGACTTCCACGTCACCGCTGCTGGTCGCAACCGTGACGCTCCCGTTGGTCGCCGCGGCGACAGCGATGGATCCCGACGCCGTCTGAGCCTTGATGCAACCGCGCAGCCGTTCGACGGCCAGGTCGGCACTGGCGGCCTGGAACTTCAGATCTCCGTCCAGTTGTCCGATTGTCGCGTTGCCCGAGGCGGTCGAAATCGACACATTCCCGTGCGCGTTCCGCACAGCGGTGTCTCCCGACGCGGTATCGGCTTTCACGTTTCCCCTGACCGAGTCGAGAAACATGTCCCCGCTGGCCGACGAAAGCCGGCAGTCGGCGAGCAGCCCGTCGGTGTGGACGTCGGCAGAGGCCGACGCTGCCCGCAGGCGCGAGCCCGTTGGCAACGCGATGTCGATGGCGACCGCTCCGCCGCGGCCCAAGGAAATGAATCGTCTGCCGGCCGAAACCGTCAGTGTGCCGTTGCGGAAGTCGACTCGCGCCTGTTCGGCGACCCGGACGTCGGAGGCCCGGGACGGGTCGCGGGGCTCGATCTCGACGACGGTGTCGTCCCGGTCGGTCGCGACGAGCCGGACCGATCCGGCAACCACCTCGACAACGACCGTGATGGGTTCGGGTGTGTGAAACGTAGGCATCGCTATCTCCTGTCAGTGCTGTCTACTCAGCGGACCCAGCCGCTGATGTGCTTGTCGGACGTGGCGCGGGCGCGTCCCGGGGGCACGGCGCCGAGCGCCGCGGTCACGGCGCGAACCAGCCAGCCGTTGACCGAGGCGCCGTCGCGCCGCGCCGCGGCCTCGACGCGTGACTTCAGATGCTCCGGCAGCCGCAGTGTCACCCGCCATGTGCCGCCGTCCTCGTCGGCATCGGTCTGCGGCTCGCCGACCGGCGCCTCCTCGGGTAGGTCGTCGACGGCCGTCACGGCGAACTCCGGATCCCGTCCGCGAAGCCGCACGTCAACCGACCCGGGAGCCAACTCGCGGGTGATCTCCTCGGCGGCGGCCGACAGCGCTTCCAGCAGCGCCAGCCGGATGGACGATTCCAGGGGGGCGCTCAGGCGTTCGGCCAAAGCGGCGGCATCGTCTCCCCCGGCGGCCGCGGCCACGTTCAGTTCGTGGCGGACGGCGTCGACGTACGGCTGCAAGTCCATGGTGTCATGGTGACACCATTGTGGTGTCATCACAAGTGTCGAAGTGGTGGCACCGATGACTTCCGGTGCACAGGTTCGTCAAGATGTGCACAAGCATCGGAAAGGGACCTGCCATGTCGGTCCGACGGCGACACCTCCAGGGCGGTCGACGCCGCAAACGCAGCCGACCCGTCCGCGTGCGGATCGCCCAACGCCACCGCCTGGAACTGCACGTGCACTGCTATCTGATGCTGGGGTCGTTCACCGATGCCGAGGACCACGCTCAGGAGACTCTGCTACGCGCCTGGCGGCAGCGGGCCGGCTTTCAGGGCCGCTCCCCCGCTGCGGCGCTACATCGATGCGCATCACCGCGCCGACATCGGCGCCGTCGTCGAAATGCTTCGTGCGGACGTTCGGTTCACCATGCCGCCACAACCCGCGTGCTACACCGGTCGCGACGATGTGGGCACATTCTGGGGCACCGAAGTCTTCCGGCCGGGGGGATCGGCGACTTTCGGCTGGTTGAGACGCGCGCCAATCGGCAACCGGCCGTGGCCAACTACGTCCGCAGGTGGGGTGAAACAGACTCCCGGGCAAAGTCATTGGACGTACTGCGGTTCGGGTGGTGGCATCGGCGAGATCACCACCTTCGATTCCCGGCT
This sequence comes from Mycobacterium sp., assembly GCA_025965815.1. Taxonomy (GTDB): domain Bacteria; phylum Actinomycetota; class Actinomycetes; order Mycobacteriales; family Mycobacteriaceae; genus Mycobacterium. The sequence goes on along the minus strand of JAOPWF010000203.1, from coordinate 3,748 downwards.
GTTCGGAGAATTCAGACTGCCCGACCGTGTTGTAACGGCAAACCCCGGTCGGGACCGGCGGGTTCGTTGTCCGGTTGTGCGTGGCCGCGGTGCTGGCCGGGGTGGCGTTACGCCGTCGCCGGTCCGGGGGGGAAGTGTTCGATCCAGTGCCGGGCGATGTCGACACGCCGCGCGATCCACACCTGGTCGTGGGACTGGACGTGGTCCAGGAAGCGTTCCAACGCGGCGGTGCGGGCGGGTCGGCCCACCAGCCGGCAATGTAGGCCGATGGACAGCATCTTCGGTGCGCCGGCCGCGCCTTCCCCGTACAGCACGTCGAACGCTTCACGCAGGTAGGTGAAGAACTCGTTGCCGGACGGGAAGCCGCCGATGGTGACGAACCGCATGTCATTGGTGTCCAGCGTGTACGGCACGACGAGATGGTCGGTGCCGTCGACCGTCGTCCAGTACGGCAGATCGTCGGCGTAGGAGTCGGAGTCGTAGAGGAAGCCGCCGTGTTCGACGACCAGCTGTCGCGTCTGCGGTGAGTCGCGACCGGTGTACCAGCCCAGCGGGGCCGCACCGGTCACCTCGGTCATCAGCTCAACCGCCTGGGCCATGTGCTCGCGTTCCAGGTCGGGATCGGCGAGCTGGTAGCTCAGCCAGCGCAACCCGTGACAGGCGATCTCATCGCCGCGCGCGGTGAACGCCGCCACCGCGTCGGGGTTTCTGGCCAGCGCCAACGCGACACCGAAGATCGTCAACGGCAGCCCGCGCCGGTCGAATACCCGCAGCACCCGCCAGAGGCCCGCCCTCGACCCGTACTCGTAGAGCGACTCCATGCTCATGTGCCGGTTCGCAAAGGCCTGTGCGCCAACAATCTCCGAGAGGAACGTCTCGGACGCCGAATCACCGTGCAGCACATTGCTTTCCCCGCCCTCTTCATAGTTGAGGACGAACTGCACCGCGATGTTGGCGTTGTCGGGCCACTGCGGGTTGGGCGGGTTCGGCCCGTAGCCGATCATGTCCCGCGGATACGCGTCAGTCATGCTGGCATTGTGCAGGGGCGGCCCGGATCACGCCGCTTGTGCGATGCCCTCCATGTCGGGCGGCTCACGGGTCAGCCCGCGGGTCAGCACCAGCAGGTAGACGATGCCGATGCCCAGCCAGCACAAGCCAAGGATCAGCGCCTTCGAGTCGAGCTGTGTCAGCAGGTAGATGTCGATGGCCGCGCCGATCGCCGGGATCAGGAGGTAGCGCCACGGGCTCAGCCGCTCGCGGCGGTGCCGCAGGTAGTATGCGATCACCGCGACGTTGACCAGCGTGAACACCGTGAAGGCGCCGAAGTTGATGAACGGCCAGGCCGGAGGTGAACTGGCCGATGATCAACGCGGCCAGGAACACCGCACCGAACAGGCTGCCACCGATGGTCTTGGAGACATCCGAGGCCAGCGAATCGGCATTGTCGAACGTGCCGCCGGGCGCGACGAGGGTGACGAAGTAGGACACCACGATGAAGATCCCGCCACCGATCAGCGCGACCAACACGATGGCCCGCGGTATGTTGCGCTGCGCGTCGTGGGTTTCCTCGGTCAGGGTGCTGACCGCGTCGAAGCCGAGGAACGAATACGCCGCGATCGCGGCGCCGGCGGCCAGCGCGGTGAACCCGTCGTCACCGGTGAACGGTTTCGCCGATATCAGTGTCTGCGAGTCACCGACTAGGTGGGTGATGGTCAGGATCACGATGATCGGCGTCATGTACGCGAGGCCGAACAGCACCACGCCGCGCAGGCCGAGCGTTTGCTGCAGGGTCGCGTGGTGTAGTTCGGATTGTCCCGTCGGTTGTTCCGTGGTCAGGTGGATCCTCTCGGTTGCCACCGGGTGGGATCGATTCGGCCCCCGTAGATCGGCAGGTCGATGAGCGGGTCGTCGGCAGCCATCTGCGACCACATGCGGTTGAAGCCCTCGGTACCCACTTTCCGCACCCGCTTGACATCGTCCAGGTCGATGTCCACGCGGATCAGCCCGGGCTCTACGGACGGTAAATCCCCGATCACGTTGCCCTCGGGATCGCTCACGATCGAACCCCCCGCGCCGACCGGTCCCGCCGCGTTTACGCTGAGCATGAAGACCTGGTTGACAATGGCGTTGGCGGCGGCCAGAACTCGCTCCTGGCGGCGGTCAGACCCGATCGTTTTGACGACGTTGACCACGAACTCGGCTCCCAGCCACGCCACGCTGCGGGTCGATTCCGGGAACCACGCGTCGTAGCAGACCGACAGGCCGCCGCGACCGATCCCGGGCATGTCGAACACCATGAACTCGTGCCCCGAGGACCACGCCTCGTAGGGGCGCCACGGGAAGACCTTGCGATAGCCGGCGACCAACTGGCCCTGCGGGTTGAATACGACTTCGGTGTTGTACACGCGGCCGTCGCCGCCCAGTTCGGGCACCGAACCCGGAACCAGCCACACCCCCAACTCACGGGCGAGCGTCGCCAGCGCGCCCATACGCGGCCCGTCCAGCGGTTCGGCCGCGGCAGTGAGCCACCTGTTGGCGTCATCCGCGGTGTCGGCGTCCCCGCAGAGGTGAATTTCCGGGAACACGATCATGGTGAGATCCGATGCCTGCGACAGGATCTCGGCGGCCTGGCCGTACAACTCACCAACCGGGTCGGGTCCGGTGATGGGCGCATACTGCGCCAGCGCGACGGAAAGCAGGCGTGCCACCTGCACCAAGCTAGACCTACCAGAGGGTTTCTGTATTCGAAAAATGGGGCAGTGTGAAAGTCATGCCCAGGCTGTTGTGGTTTCGACGCGACCTACGGTTACACGACCTGCCCGCGCTGCTGGACGCCGCCGCTGACGACAGCGAGGTGTTGGCCTGCTACGTGCTGGATCCCCGGCTGAAGGCCTCGTCCGGGCCCCGCCGGCTGCAGTTCCTGTACGACGCACTGCGCGAACTGCGTGACGACCTGGACGGCAGGGTACTGGTAACCCGGGGCCGCCCGGAGACACGAATCCCCGCGCTGGCCAAGGAGATCGGAGCCACGTCGGTGCACGTGTCCAGCGACTTCTCGCCGTTTGGGCGGCGCCGCGACGACGCCGTCCGCGCGGCGCTGGGGAGCGTATCGACAGGGGTGCCGCTGGAGGGGTCCGGATCGCCGTACCTGGTGTCACCCGGACGGGTGACCAAGGACGACGGCACGCCGTACAAGGTCTTCACACCGTTCTTCAGGGCCTGGTCGGAGCACGGCTGGCGCGCACCGGCCGCGTCGGGTCCCACGTCGGCCCGGTGGATCGATCCGGCCGACGTCAAGTGCGGTGTCGACATTCCGGACGCGGGAATGCAGCTGGACCTCCCCGCCGGTGAGAAGGCGGCGAAGCGGCAATGGCAGAAGTTCGTCGAGAACGGCCTGAGTGACTATGCCGACGACCGAAACCGGCCCGATATCGACGGCACCAGTCGAATGTCGGCGCATCTGAAGTTCGGCACCATCCACCCCCGCACCATGGCCGCCGACCTGGACCGGCATATCAGGAAGGGAAGTCAGGGCGCGCAGGCCTACCTGCGCGAGCTGGCCTTCCGGGACTTCTACGCCGCCGTGCTGCACGAGTGGCCGGACAGCGCCTGGTGGAACTGGAACCGCGCGTTCGACAAGATGCAGGTCGAGGACGGCAGCGACGCCGAACGGTCCTTCGAGGCCTGGAAACAGGGGCGGACGGGCTTTCCGATCGTCGATGCCGGGATGCGTCAACTCCGCGAGATC
>JAOPWF010000190.1 GCA_025965815.1 Mycobacterium sp. | reverse complement strand
CGCCGCGAAGCTGGTCAACCCGATCGCGGCCAGCACCAGGACGGGCTTGCGGGGATCACGGGCCAGCAGGTAGAGGCCCAGCCACCAGCTGAGCGTGAACACCACCGCCGACAGCGCAGCCATGACTCAAGTGTGGCACTAGGACATCCCCGAGTCGCTACGCTCTCCCCCGCAAGGGGGAGGTGCCGCCAGCCCGCCGTAATTACATGCCGTACCGGCGGTGTCGCATGCTGTAGTCGCGCAGCGCGCGCAGGAAGTCGACACGCCGGAATGCCGGCCAGTGCGCCTCGGTGAACCACATCTCCGAATAGGCGCTCTGCCAGAGTAGGAAGCCGGACAGCCGTTGTTCGCCCGACGTCCTTATGACCAGGTCGGGGTCGGGCTGCCCGGAGGTGTAGAGGTTCTCCGATATCGCGTCGACGGTCACTTTCTCGACGAGTTGTTCGGCCGTCGCCCCGTTGGCGAGCTCCTTGCTCAGCAGGGCCCGTACGGCGTCGGCGATCTCCTGACGACCGCCGTACCCGACGGCGACGTTCACATGGAAGTTCGCGGTGGAAGTCGAAGCTGTGCCTTCGACGGCGTCGCGCAGCCGCCGCGCCGGCTCCTCGCCGAGCAGTTCCAGGTCGCCGACGGTCCGCACACTCCACCGGTTGGCGGGTGCGCAGATCTCCTCGACGACGCCGGTGATGATCTCGATGAGCGAGGCGATCTCGTCGGGATCGCGGCGCAGATTCTCGGTGGACAGCAGGTATACCGTCGCCATCTCGATGCCGGCGTCCTGGCACCAGCGCAGCATCTCGGCGATCTTCGCCGCGCCCACCCGGTAGCCATAACTGACGTCATCGTGTCCAGCATCACGTGCCCATCGCCGGTTTCCGTCACACAGCACGGCGATATGGCGGGGCAATTCGGATTTCGACCGCGCCAAGCCCTGCCGCAGCCGCATCTCATAGAGCCGGTACACCGGGTCCTTGAGCCGCGGGGGAATGATCTCCACGAAAATCCAGACTACTGTGAGCGTCGGCTATCCCGTTCGAGACGAGGAGGGAATATGTCCGGCCAGACAAACGCGGCCGAGAGCCCTCGACAGCAATCGTCGGCCACCCACGTCGTCGAGGAGTTAGCCGAGCACTTCGTCGAGGGTGTCGCCAGCGTCCTTAACAAACCCCGTGCGCGCGGCTGGATTCACGTCTATTCGGCCGCAGTCGCCGTCGTCGCCGGCGCGGCGCTGGTAGCGGCGTCGTGGTCGCTGGTGTCCACCCGCGCCGGCCTTGCCACGCTCGCCTACAGCGCCGCGACGGTGGCCATGTTCGCGGTCAGTGCCACTTACCACCGCGTGCACTGGAAATCGCCGACGACCCGCAATTGGATGAAGCGGCTGGATCACTCGATGATCTTTGTGTTCATCGCGGGCAGCTACACGCCATTCGCCGTGGTGGCGATGCCGCGTCACACCGGACTGCAGGTCCTCGCCATTGTGTGGGGCGGTGCACTGGTCGGGGTGGCCCTCAAGATGTGCTGGCCGAGCGCGCCGCGCTGGGTGGGCGTCCCGTTGTATCTGCTGCTCGGTTGGGTGGCGGTCGGTTTCTTCCCAACGCTGTTACAGGGCGCCGGGGTGACGGCGACGGTACTGCTGGCGGTCGGCGGCGTGCTCTACAGCGTGGGTGCGGTGATGTACGCGCTGAGACGGCCCGACCCGTGGCCGGCCACCTTCGGTCATCACGAGTTCTTCCATGCCTTCACGGTGCTCGCCGCGACGTGTCACTACATCGCGATCTGGTTCGCGGTCTTCTAGCTGTAGAGCATGGTGACGTCGGCGGGCGACCAGTAGGCCTTCATCGACGTGACCTTGGTGTCGTGGTCGAAGACCATCACGTCGATCGGCTCGATCTGCATGCGACTGCCGTCGTTGGTGATGATCAACCGGAAATGGAACGCCGCCTCGTTGCCCGCCACCCGTAGTGATACGAGTTCGCTTTCGCGGTCCAGGTTTTCGATGTTGGCGTAGAAGGCGTGCACCGCCTCGCGGCCGATGTGCCGCTCACCGCCGACCGGATCTTCCAGGATCGCATCGGTGGCGTAGAGCTCAACCAGGTCGTCGGCGCGGCCCTTGGCGACCAGCTCGATGTAGCGGTTGACGGCTTCGGTGATGGCTTCAGTCCTGTCCGGCATGGCTCGCAGGTTACCTGGAGGCTCCGAGTGCGGCGGCCAGTTCGACGGCGCTGGTGACGGGCAGGTCACACACCCGCCCGCGGCACACATAGGCGGCGTCGAGCCCACCGACGCGGTCGCGGTCGGCCAGCAACTCCGAAGAATCCACCGCACCACCGACGACGATCGCACCGCCGGGCGCCAGTCGGCGGGCGGCGGTCAGCAGCTCCGAACCGCCGCCGTCGCTGGCCACTGCGACCTGGATGGGACCGCGGAGCGCCGATTCGGCGACGGCCAGCCAGTGTCCGGCCGAGCGCGGCAGCCGCGCCAGCACCGGAGTCGACGACGCCAGCGTGTCGGCGGCCGCAGTCGCATACCGGTCGGCCCGGTCGGGCCCGGCCAGGTGGGCGGCGGCGAGCAGCGCCTCGGCGACCGACGACGCCCCCGACGGGGTCGCGCCGTCCAGCGGGTCGCCGGGCCGGACCATCAGCTGTTCGGCGTCATCGGCGGTGTCATACCAGCGCCCGGGCCGGTCCGGATCGACGAAGTGCCGCAGCGCGATGTCGAGCAGTCCCGTTGCCGCGGTCAACCACGACGCGTCGCCGGTGATCTGATGCAGGGTCAGCAGTCCGGTGGCCAGCATTGCGTGGTCCTCCAGAATGGCCGCGCTGTCGCCGACCCGCCCGCCGAGGCTGGCCCGACGCAGCCGGCCGTCGACCAGATGCAGGTCCAGAAGTGCGGTCGCGCACCGCTGCGCCGCGTCCACGAAGTCGGGGCGGTCCAGTGCCACACCGGCCTCGGCCAGTGCGGTGACCGTCAGTCCGTTCCACGCGGTGACCACCTTGTCGTCGCGTCCGGGTTGCACGCGGGTCAGCCGCGCCGCCAGCAGCACTTTACGGATCCGCTCGAGCCGGTCCGGGTCATCGGGGTCGACCGGCAGCTGCAGCACCGAGCTGCCGTGTTCGAAGGTGCCGTTCTCGGTGACGTCGAAAACCTCAGCGGCCCAACGTCCGTCGTCGTCACCGAGTACCTCGCGCAGCTGCCCCGGCGTCCAGACATAGGTCGAGCCCTCGCGGCCGTCGGCATCGGCGTCCAGCGACGAGGTGAACATGTCGCCGGCGGCGAGCTCATTGAGCATGAACTGCGCGGTCTGCTCGGTGACCCGGCGGGCCAGCGAGTCACCGGTGCGCCGTGCCCAGTGCGCGTAAACCCGCAGCAGCAGCGCGTTGTCGTAGAGCATCTTCTCGAAATGCGGCACGACCCAGGATGCGTCGACGCTGTAGCGGGCGAATCCGCCGGCCAGCTGGTCGTAGATGCCGCCGCGGGCCATGGCGCCCGCGGTGCGTTCGACGGTCGCCAGGGGCTCGTCGGCACCGGTGCGTTCGTGGTTGCGCAACAACGCCTCCAGCAGCGCCGACGGCGGGAACTTCGGCGCACCAGCCTGATTGGTCAAGAACCCGCCACGCGCGGTGTCCTCCTCGCCCAGCACGGTGGCCACGGCCTGATCCAACAACGCGGCGTCCACCGCGGGGCCGCCGCCCGGCAGCCCAGAGGCCATCGACCGCAGCTCCCCGGCGATCTGGTCGGAGGCCCGTTCGACCTCGTCGCGGCGCTCCTGCCAGGTGGTTACCACCGCCGAAAGCAACTGCAGGAACTGGGCTTTCGGGTAGTAGGTGCCGCAGAAGAACGGTCTGCCATCCGGTGTCAGGAAGCACGTCATCGGCCAGCCGCCCTGCCCGGTGAGCGCGACGGTGGCGTTCATGTACACCGCGTCGAGGTCGGGACGTTCCTCGCGGTCGACCTTGATGCACACGAAGTCGGCATTCATCGCAGCGGCGACCGTGTCGGCCTCGAACGACTCATGGGCCATCACGTGGCACCAGTGACAGGCCGCGTAGCCGATGGACAGCAGTATCGGCACGTCCCGCTCGGCCGCCTCGGCAAGCGCCTCCGGCGTCCACTGCCGCCAGTGCACCGGATTGTCGGCGTGCTGGCGCAGGTATGGGCTGGTGGCCGCGCCGAGGGTGTTAGCCACGGGGCTCGTGCGGCTTTCCGCCCTGATCGGCGCCGTCGTCGGGGTGCACGTCCACCGTTCCCTCGTCGACGGCCTGATCGGTCTCCGGGTTGTCGCGGTCGAAGGACTCGGGCAGCTTCTTGAGCTGCCGGTTCATCGACCACACCAGCAAGGCCGTGCCGATGACCAGCAACACGACGATCAGCAGGCCGAACGGGCTGGCCTTGCCGAAGTCCGGCCCGGTGTTGCGAGGCGGCTCGTCGGCCAGCAGGCCGACCATGACCACCAACGCGTCATTCACTGTCCGGCTCGATCCCGGCGAAGAGGTCTGTCTCCGGCAACTCGACCGGCACCCGTGAGCGGGCCAGCTCGAATTCCTCCGTCGGCCAGAGGCGCTGCTGCCACTCGATCGGCGCGGCGAAGAAGTCGCCCTTCGGATCGATCTGCGTGGCGTGGGCCCGCAGGGCGTCGTCACGCTGCGGGAAGTACTTTGACGCCTCGATCCGGCTGGTGACCCGGTCGGCGAAGACGTCGTGGTCGGGGTCCCAGCGTTCCAGCCACTTGTCGAACGGGCCATGCTGGCCGTGCTTGGCGAACTCGTCCTGCAGCAGCTGCATCCGCTGCCGCAGGAAACCGTGGTTGTAGTACAGCTTGCGCACGTTCCACGGCTCACCGCCGCCGGCGAACAACCGGTAGTCGCCGGCCGCCTCGTAGGCCGCGACCGAAACCTGGTGGCAGCGAATGTGATCCGGATGCGGGTAGCCGCCGTTTTCGTCGTAGGTGGTCATCACATGCGGCTTGAAGTCGCGGATCACCCGGACCAGCGCTTCGGTGGACTCCGCCAGCGGCACCAACGCGAAGCAACCGTCGGGCAGCGGCGGCAGCGGGTCACCCTCCGGCAGGCCGGAGTCGACG
>JAOPWF010000171.1 GCA_025965815.1 Mycobacterium sp. | reverse complement strand
CTACCCGATTGTCCGGGTGCCCGAGTACGCGGCCTGGCTGGCCCGGTTCGACACCACGCTGCGAGCCCTGCCCGAGAAGCAACGCCAGGCGTCACTGCTGCCGCTGCTGCACAACTACCAGCAGCCCGAGCACCCGATCAACGGGTCCCTCGCGCCGGCGGATCACTTCCGGACCGCCGTGCAGGACGCCAAGATCGGGCCGGACAAGGACATCCCGCACATCTCCGCACCGGTGATCGTCAAGTACATCACCGACCTGGAGCTACTCGGCCTGCTCTGACCGGTAGCCCAAACCTCCCACCTCCGAGCGACTCTCACTCTCTCCGTCGCTCGGAGGTGGGCATTTTGGTGGGTCTCCAGTGGCTCGCCAGCCCCGAGCTCTTCGCTGCCGGCGAGCCGTAGTCCGCGGTGTCGAAAATCTCGCCAGCCGGCTCGAGCGTGCCGCCGCTGAGCCTGATCGCGAACCCCCGTCACCGGCGAATCAGCTGTCATGGCATCGACCTAACTGGCGATCAGCGCCGCGGTCAGGTCATCCTGGCGCGTGTAAACCCGCGCGTCACTCGGCGCGACGCCCGCCGCCACAGGCTGATCGCTCTTTGCTGGGACCTGGTCAGTTTCCTGGAGCGATGAGTACGTCCCACCAATCCGCAGTCCGCAAGCCGCGTCGGGAGTCCAACGGCGATCCTGCCTGGTGCGCCCACAGCATGCCCAACTCGAAGTAGGTGACGAAGTCGACGGTCGCAAATCACCGACGACCGCGCCTCCACCACTCAAGCGGCTCAAACTAGGCGACGTGCCCGGACACTGGGATCGGAATGTAGTTGGTGCACATCATCGGGAAAAAATGTTGGCGGTCTGCCGATTTGCCAACTGAAAGCGAGCCTCCGATTCAAGCGGACCAAGACCGACCCATGGGCAATTGGCGTTCTTTGTCGGCAATCGGCCGGTCGGCTGGTTACCCACTGACTCGACTCCATCGGACCGCCACGTCGTGCGGCTCGTACGTCTAGAAGACGGTGGCATCATTCCCCGCATTTCAGGGTGACTGCGAGCGTCGTGGGTCAGGAAGTACGTCGTGTTCGTTATGCCCTCGGAAGACTCCCTATCCATCCGCAGTCGCGGACCGCTTGCTGTGCTCAGATCAATGATTGAGCGAAATGTGCCCGCGAGGACCATCGGAGATCCGTCGCGCGACCGAACTCGTCAGGTCAACATCGAAGCCGATGATCTGGCCACCAAGACTCTTGAACCCGCTAGGCGCATACGGCACACTCACCCCGATCACGGGCTACCCAACCCCAACGCCCTCAACTGCCCAACCAGTTGCCGCACTTCGGCCACCGACGGCTGCAGCTCATAGGCGTGGTGATGCACCGCCCGGCTCAACCCGTGCCACACCCGCTTGGCGCGTTCGCCCAGCTCCATTCCATGAAGCGCGCCCAGCGCAACGAGTTTCGAGCTGGTCGTCGGCGGCCGGTCTGACACCACTTGCGTCGACCAGGACACACTGAGCTCGTCGAGCCAGTCTTCAAACGCGCGGCGCGCCAGCAGAGCCGCCGTGCGAGGACTCCGCGCGCCCAGGCCGTACGCCCCGTCTAGCACCTGGTCGGCGTACCCCAGCAGCTCCGCCCGGTCGGTCATGATGCGAGCTTCGCCAGGTCGCCGACTGCCAACCGCGTCGACTTCACCGCGTCGCGATAGTCCGCTACGCCGCTGTGCGCACCCTTGGCGGCGGCCTTCAACGCCTCCCGCCGCGCCGACCCGCCGGACAACCACTTGTCTACCGCGGCGTCATCGTCAGGGTCGACCGCAAGCGCGATCCGCCGCTTCGTCGACGTCGCCTTCTCCCAGGCCTCCTCGAACTCACCGTGCGACTGACCCTTCGTCAGCGCGCGAATACTGAAGACATCCCAGGCTGTCGCCTCCAACGCCTCCCTGCAAAGCATCGGGACAGCCGCCTTCTTGACCGCCTCCGGCACCGCATCATCGGCCGCGATCGCGAACGCGTCATCCAGCATCCGCGTCGCAGGCTGACTCGATTCCGTCACTGTGACAGCAGAATTCGCACCCCGAATCACCTCGACGATGCGCGCTGGCGCCCGCGACCGCCGGATCGCCGATGGCAAGCGGTCGTCATGGGTGAACACGATGACCTGTCGCTCTTCGGCCAGCGCCGTCAGCACCTGCAGGAACCCGTCGATCTTCGACGGGTCCATCGCCTGGATCGGGTCGTCGAGCACCAGGAACCGGAACGGACTGTCCGCCGACGTCGCGCGCGGGATAAAGATCGCCAGCGCCAGCGCCTGCAGCTCACCCTGGCTCATCACCCCGAACGCCTCGGTGTCGGAACCGTCGACGTCGGCCTGCAGCATCACCCGGCGCGTGGTCTTCTGCCCAACCAATCGGATAGCACCCAGCTCGACATTGCTCTCCTGACGCAATGTCGACCAGATCCGCCGCGCCTCCTCCGCCAGCGGCTCGATCCGCTGGTTACGCAGCTCGGTCGCATTGTCCTGCAACCACTTCAACGCCTCTGACGCGACGGTCAGCTTGGGCTCAGCCTCATCCGCCAGCTCCGCTCGGCGGACCCATTCGGCAAGCTCCAACGCCACCGGACTCCAGGCATCTTCGCGATCCTTGATCATTGCCGCGGCCTCCTGCTGCAGCGCGGCGTACGCCTCCCGCAGGGGCGGCAACGTCTGCTGCACATGGTCAGCCAGCGCGCGCTGTCCATCCGCGGGCAACGTGGTGAACTTCTGGTAGGCCGACCGCGCGACCGGCAACGTTGTCAACTCCGCATCCGCCACCGGCGGCGCATCGACATCGTGCACCACCCGGAGCACCGCCGAGCGGGCCTGCTTGGTGGCCGCACGGGCAGCGGTCAGCGTCTGCGCGGACAGCTGGTCCTGCTCCAGCGCGGCACGCGCGGCTACCGCCCAATCAGCACTCAGGTTGCCGTGTCCACAGACTGGACACTTCTGATCACCGTGGTGGTCGTGAAACTCGAGGCTCATCTCCAACAGACGGCCGCGGTCAGCGGCCAGCGCATCCGCGCGCTCGGCCTCCTCCCGCTCGTTGTCCGCCGCCGACCGCAGGGCGTCGCACGTCAGCGCCACCTCCTCGGCCGCCGGCGTCGTCAGCCGTTCTGCCCGAGCCCACGCCGATGGCACGCTGGCAACGGTGCCGTCGGTGATCAGCGGCCGAATCGCAGCCAGGTCTGGGCGTCGCTTCTTCAGCTGCGCCAAAGCCGTTGCAGCGCGCGGATCGTCGTGGTTCTCCAGCTTCGGGCGAAGTGCATCGCGTGCCTTGCGCAGCTCCCCCGCCGGCTGCTTGAGCTGCTTGACCTCGGCGTCGAGCCGCGCCATCCCCTCGGTCAGCTGTTCAAGTCCGAGCAGTTTGTGCAGCTGGTCGTAGAAGTCGCTCGGCCGGCCCTCCAGGATTCCGCCAAGTTCGTCGTAGCTCAGCAGCGGACGGTACATCTCCAGCGCACCGCCCCAGCCCAGCACGCCGGTGTCCTCACGCTTCTTTCCGTCACGCTGTACCCATGCTTTGAAGTCGTCGACGTCAGTGTCGTCACCGGCCGGCCAGTCCACACCGATTGTCGTTGCGCCGGAGCCCTCTTCGGCGATACTGACCCGGACATGCGCGGGATCCCCGGCGTGCAGGTTGCGCCAGTTCTGCGACCACACCGCCGCCTTGTCGTTCCAGCGCGAGTTCGTGCCGGTCAAGGCCAATTCGAGACCCTCGGCCAGCGTCGACTTCCCCGAGCCGTTGCGGCCGGCCACCACGATGAGGCCGGGCCCCGGCTTGAAGGGCAGCGTCACCTGCGTTCCGATCCCGCGGAAGCCCTGCACACTGATCGACCGCAGGTACGCACCGACCGGTTCGGCGGCGTCCCCTTCGGCAGCGGTCAGCGACTCGACGAGTTCGGATGAGGTCGCGCCTCCGCCGAGAACCTCCGCGAGATCGTCGGGAGCCCCCAGCGCTGCCAGCACCACCAGACGTGCCTGCTCGCTCAGTTTCGAGTCCGCGTCCGCGCGGGCAAGCACATAGTTCTTCAACCGATCGTCTGGCATGACTCTCCCTGGTCCCGAACCGCCACCCCTGGCGCCAGTCGGCATCGTCTCATTAGCTGCCGACAGTGTCAGCCGGTCCGGAGGAAACGGAACGGGCAAGCCGATGCGCCGACATCCGTTCGCCGCCGCTTAGGTTTCAACCGAGCTGCTAGCAGATCTGTGCGAAGTGCCCGCCTCGCAGCGACAAACCGGTCCGCTTAACCAGCCGGGCCGCTGCAACCTCCACGCCCCAACGCGCGGAGTGCTCGCGGCGCTCTGACTCCACGTCGTGCCCATCAGGCGTCGTTGTCGCGCCCCGCGAAGACGGGCCATCGGTCCGGCACGCCCTTGAGTTGGTGGCTGCCGCGGTCGACAAACGAGATTCTGGACCCGAGCACCAGCGGCGGGATCACGCCGAGACCAGCACCTCGTTGCGCTCCGCGGGCCCCATGATCCGCGCAGCGATATGCACCGCGATGCCATGCACATCGCCGTCTGCCATCTCCACCTCCCCGGTGTGCAGCCCGCGCGGATGGTCAGGCCGCGGTCCTGCATCTCGTCGCGGACCGCGCGCACAGTTGATCGCGCGCGCCGGGCCGTCGAACGTCGCGAGTGCGCCGTCGCCGGTGAACTTCACGACGGCGCCACGCGCACTGGCCACATGCCCCCGCGCCAATCGCCCGGGCCTGCCTGGCGAACCGGTTGCGCGCGGCGATCCGGCGGGGAGACCATGAGGAGTGGCAGGCTACGTCGACGTCCGGGCATACGCCGAGCTCAACGACTTCCTGGAGCCCGAGTCGCGCGGAGTAACCGTGCGCCGTCCGTTCCGGTCCCACCAGACGGTGAAGGACGTCTTGGAGGCGATGGGCATTCCGCACACCGAAGTTGACCTCATCGTGGTGAACGGCAATGCGGAGAGTTTTGCCCACCGCCCGGCCTCTGGCGATCGCATCGCCGCATTCCCGATGTTCGAGGCACTCGACATCGGGCCGACCGCCCGGCTGCGACCGGTGCCGCTGCGTAATCTGCGCTTCGTTATCGACGTGAACCTCGGTCGGCTGGCGCGGCTGCTTCGAGTGCTTGGCTTCGACGTCTGGTGGTCGAGTGACGCCGAGGACCAGACTCTCGTTGATATCAGCCTCGGCGAGGGGCGGATCCTGCTGACCCGCGACCGTGCCCTGCTGAAGCGTCGCGCAGTTACGCATGGCCTGTTCGTCCACTCCGACCAACCCAAGGAGCAGACGCTCGAGGTGTTGCGGCGACTGGACCTGCGGCAACGACTGGCGCCGTTCACGCGGTGCCTGCGGTGCAACGGCAGGCTCGTCGTCGTTACCAAGGATGAGGTGATTGACGAGCTCCAACCGTTGACCCGCCGGTACTACGACGATTTCAGCCGCTGCACGGAATGCGGGCAGATCTACTGGCCCGGGTCACATCATGCAAGATTGGTCGGCCTCGTCGATGGACTCCGCGACCAGCTCTGATCGACGGCTTGCGGCATGAGCTCGTGCTGCAGCCGGAGCGCTTCGACGTAGCACACGATCGTGGTGCGGTGAAGGTGGCTCGACTTCTGGGCCGCCTGCCCGCCGTCCTGATAATTTCGGCTGATGGCTGAGGTCGACCTGAGCAAGCTCTCGACCAGCGAGCATGGGTGCACCGTTGATGCCCGCCGACGGCGTGATGCTGCTGCACACAATCGTCGTACCGAGCGCCGAAGAGGTGGCAGAACGCCAGCTGCCGACGACGATGTCGCTGATGCGCTTCATCAAGTTCATCCTCACGGAGATCTTCCCCGGCGGTCAGACTCCCGTTGGGTGGGCGTTACGACACCGTCGCGCAAGGCCTGCACCGTCAGCACGGCCTCCACCGCTCCGGCGGCGCCCGACGAGTGGCCCAACACCGCTTGGGCGCGTTCGAACCGACAATCTCGCCGTAGGCGTCCCTGAACTCGTTGGGCGCTTACCTCACACGCGCGCCGGAACCGCGCAGTCAAGCAACTCCTCGAGCGCAGCATCGAAGTCGTCGGCCAGTCGCCACAGGTCGGGCAGCAGGTCCGGGCAGGAGATGACACCCACGTTCAGCTTGCCGTTCAGCGACATCACCGTGACATTGAGCCCGCAGCCGTGGAATAGCGGGCCCAGCGGATACATTGCCTCGACTTCGCAGCCCAAGAAGTACAGCCTCGCTTGCGGACCCGGCACATTCGAAATGATCAAGTTATGGACCGGGTTTCGGATGAGCGGTGAGTTGGCGACAAGCCGCAAAACGGCGCCGAACACCGCGCGTGCGGCGACTTGCGTCCAGTCCTGCAATAGCGTGGGACTGATGGCCGAGCTGTGATTCTTCGCAGCGGCGTCCGCCCGGGCGATCGCCCGAAGTCGTTCCGCGGGGTCACCGATGTGAGTCTCAAGTCGGCAGAACATCCCCGACAGCTGGTTGTGGCCCGGACGGTCGGACTTGTCGTGCACCGACACCGGCACCATCGCCACCAGCGACCTGTCGGGCAGCTCGCCATGATCGCTCAAGAACCACCGCAGCACCGCCGCGCACAAGGCCATCACCACGTCGTTGACCGTGACGTCGAAGCGGTCCTTGACCTTCTTGATGTCGTCGATGTCCAGCTG
>JAOPWF010000144.1 GCA_025965815.1 Mycobacterium sp. | reverse complement strand
TCGGCGCCGCCGGTGTGGATGCCCGCGACCCGGCGGACACGCTGCGCGACGGGACGGCGATGGACCGGTTCCGCGAGCTGGTGGCGGTGCAGGGCGGCGACCTGTCGGTGCCGCTGCCGCTCGGTGCACACACCGAGACCGTCACCGCCCCGCGCAGTGGCACGATGGGCGATATCGACGCAATGGCGGTGGGACTGACGGTATGGCGGCTCGGCGCGGGCCGCTCGGTGCCGGGTCAGCGGGTGCAGTTCGGCTCCGGCGTGCGCATCCATCGGCGCCCCGGTGAACCGGTCGCGGCCGGTGAGCCGCTGTTCACTCTGTACACCGACACTGCCGAGCGATTCGGATCCGCCATGGCCGAGCTGGACGGCGGGTGGAGCGTCGGCGACTCGGCGCCACCGGAGCGCCCGTTGATCATCGATCGGATCGTGTCATGACCACACCACTGGGCCTGGACACGATCACGCGGGCACCCAAGGCGCTGCTGCACGACCACCTCGACGGCGGGCTGCGGCCGGCCACCGTGCTGGAGTTGGCCGAAGACACCGGCTATGAGGACCTCCCCGCCACCGGTGCGGACACGCTGGCGACCTGGTTTCGCACCGCGGCGCACAGCGGCTCCCTGGTGCGCTACCTGGAGCCGTTCGCCCACACCGTCGGGGTGATGCAGACGCCGGAGGCACTGCACCGGGTCGCGTTCGAGTGCGCGGAGGATCTGGCCGCCGACTCGGTCGTCTACGCCGAGGTGCGCTTCGCCCCCGAACTGCACATCGACCGGGGACTGTCGCTCGACGAGGTGGTCGACGCGGTACTCGCCGGGTTCGCCGACGGTGAGAAGGCGGCGGCGAGCGGGGGACGCACCATCAAGGTGCGCTGTCTGGTGACCGCGATGCGGCACGCCGCACGGTCCCGGGAGATCGCCGAGCTGGCCATCCGGTTCCGCGACAAGGGTGTGGTCGGCTTCGACATCGCCGGTGCCGAGGCGGGCTATCCGCCCACCCGGCACCTGGACGCGTTCGAGTACATGCGAAGCAACAACGCCCGCTTCACGATTCACGCCGGTGAAGCGTTCGGCCTGCCGTCCATCCATGAGGCGATCGCGTTCTGCGGCGCCGACCGGCTGGGCCACGGCGTGCGTATCGCCGACGACATTGAGTTCGCCCCGGACGGAACCGCGCACCTCGGCAGGCTGGCAGCGCTGCTGCGCGACAAGCGCATTCCGTTCGAGATGTGTCCCAGTTCCAATGTGCAGACCGGTGCTGTCAAGAGCATTGCCGAGCATCCGTTCGACATGCTGGCGCGCCTTCGATTCCGGGTCACCGTCAACACCGACAACCGGTTGATGAGCGACACCACCATGAGCCAGGAGATGCTGCGACTCGTGGACGCGTTCGGCTACGGCTGGAGCGACCTGGAGCGCTTCACCATCAACGCGATGAAGTCGGCGTTCATCCATTTCGACGAGCGGTTGGCGTTGATCGACGAGGTGATCAAGCCGCGGTTCGCGGTGCTGATCGGGTAACTCAACCCGTCAGGACCCGCGACAGCACGTCGGCGAATTCGGCCGGGGCGCCGAGGAACCCGCCGTGGTCGCCGGGGAATTCGACCGGTCGGCTGCCGAGCAGGTCGGCCAGCGCCGTCGAGGTCCGGTGGGTGACCAGGTGGCCGGAGTCGGCGCCGATACCGACCACCACCCGGGTGATGCCGCTGCGCAGCGAGGCGACGTCGGGCAGATAGCGGGTGGTGTCACGCAGGTCGTGGTCGAAGAACCGGACGGCCTCCGCGAGATCCTGCTGGGAGGGCTCGTCGGGCACCGGCGCGCCGCTCTTGTCTTCAGGTACCCCTGGTCGCTCCGCTCCTGGCCGCCGATCCACACCGTCGGCCGGCGGCGTCAGGTCGAATCCGGCGTTGATCATGAACTTCATCCACGCGGCCGGAAGCCCGTCGGCGTGGAACGTGTCGATGATCTCCTCGGTCCCGGCCCGCTGCTGGTCGGCGTCGGCGAGCAGCTCCAGCAGCGGAGGTTCGTGCGCGACGAGGGTGCGTACCCGGCCGGGATGACGGGCGACCAGCGCCAGGCCGGTCACCGCGCCGCCGCTGGAGCCGAAAACGTCGGCGGAATCAGCGCCGAGGTCGTCCAGGATCGCCGCGACATCGTCGGCACGCAGTTCGGCTGTGGACTCCTGCGCGGGATCCTGCAGCGGGCTGCCCCCGTAGCCGCGCGGGTCGTAGGTGACGACGGTGTGGCTGAAGCCCGATGTAGCCGGCCCGGCGGCTCCGGCGGCCAGCGCGTCGGCCAGCGGCGCGAAGTCCGCTGTGCCCATCGGCGACCCCACCACCAGCACCAGCGCTCCGGATCCGCGAACCTCGTAGTGCAGGCGCGCCCCCGGCACGGGGATCGAGTGGGTTGCGACGTTTTGCGCTGTGGTCATCGGGGCCTCCGGGTCTGAGCCTGCATGGTCAGAGATGCAGACCATCGCGAAGTCCCGGATTCATCGCTCAGGCCCAACGTAGTGTGGATGGTGTGATCACCGGCAGTCACATGATGGTGTACAGCCGGAACGCGAAAGCGGACCGGGCGCTCTTCCGTGACGTCCTGCAGTTCCCGTACGTCGAGGTCGATCCGACTTCCGATGCGGATGCCAATATCAATCCGAATGGCGACGCCGACGTCGATCCCGATGTGACTGCCGACACCGACGGCGATGCCGATCGGGACGGTTGGCTCATCTTCAAACTCCCGCCGGCCGAGGTTGGGGTGCATCCAACCGACGGCGAGGAGTCACAGGAGATGTACCTGATGTGTGACGACCTTGACGCCGCCATCGACTGGCTGGCCGAGAAGGGTGTGACCTGCACCGCGGTTACCGACGCGGGATGGGGCCTGCTCACCGCGATCCGGCTCCCCGGCGGCGGCGAGCTGGGCCTCTACCAGCCGCGACACGAGCGCGCGACCGACCTGTAGCGCTACTCGCGGCGCAGTCGCGACTCGACGAACTGCTCCAGATCGGACCACTGCTCGGCGGCCGCGGCATACGGCGCGGCGGGACTGGCGACCGAGCCGGATTCCAGCACGTAGCCGACCAGTCGGCCCAGCGGACGTCGCTCGTTAAGTGCCTTTTCGACGGTGTCGTCCTCGGAGTATTCGCCGACGTCGCGCAGCAGTTCGACGGCCAGCTCGAGCTGGTCGCGGTCCACCGCGTCCGGCCCGTCGGCGATGTCGTCGGACAGCCCGGTCAGCACGTAGACGTTGTCCTCGGTGATGTCGATCTCGAGGGAACCGTCGGTGGCGGCGGTCCGGATGTCGTCGTAGGTGCTCAGGTCGGACAGGTCATGGTCGTGCTCGTCGGCCAGGTACCGGGCCAGCGCACGCTCGGAACTGAACACGCTGATGCGGCCGTTTCGACCCAGAAAAATCGGCGCGTTGTCGAGATAGCAGCGCAGCGTGTAAAAGGTGCCGGCGCCCGTCATCATCCGGACCGGATCGATGCCGACCTTGGCCCAGAAGTCCTCGTCAGTGCCCAGAACGAGCCCGCCGGCCCGAGCGACGAGTTCGTCGTCTTCTTCGTCGGCTTCGGCTTCGTCTTCGGCGTCGTCGTCGCGTTCGTCTCGGCTGGCCGCCTCGTGCCGTCCGTGCCGGCCGGTCGCCGCCTCGTCGGTCTCCTCAGTGTCGGCCTCGTCGGTCTCGTCCTCCGGGGGCTCGAGCAGTTCGGCCTGGACCTTTTCCGACACCCCGGCGTCCACATCGGGGGTGCTGACGATCTCGTCGATGGCGTCGACGATGTTGTCCCAGCTCTTGGCGATCAATGCCTCGATCTCCAGCCAGCGCTTGTTGCCGGTGCGGCCGCTGAACGTCTCGGCGCCGCCGCCCAGCGACCCGAGCATGGGATTGCCGTTGAAGAACTTGGTCACGGCGGGCAGCTCGCACACCGAGCCGATGGCCGAGACGATCGCCAACGTGCGGTGCAGGGTGTTCACCGATTCTTCGGTCGGCTTCTCGGCAGCCAGTTCCTGAACCCCGATGAGGTCGTACTGCCGGTCGTCCGGGGGGTCCAGCCGATGCGCCGACGCCTCGGTGAGCGCTTCCCATGCCGGATGGTCGGTCAGGTCGTTATCGGTGTCGGTGCGGACAAAGGTGACCAGGTCAGCGACCGACTCGAACGCGTAGAGATCCTCGTCCTTGCCCAGGAACGCCTCCCACTCGTCGCCGGCATCACGCCAGCGCGGCGCCCACAATGTGTACAGGTCACCCTTGGTCAATCCGAGCCGAATCGGCACGATCTCAGCAGCCATGCGGCACAGCCTAACGACGCGGCCTGACGGTCTATTCGGACAGACCCCCGGGCAGCTCGTCGAGGATCCGTTGCCGCCGCCCTCTCGCGTCTTCTGCGGCCGCCGCGACGGTGGTGACGATCAGGTCGGCGACGGCCTCCGCCGGTAATCGGGCGACCGACGCGGCCAGCTCCAGCTCCACGAGGATTCCCCGGCCGTCGACGACGGCTTCGGCATCGCCTCGCGGCGAGCGGGCCCGGCCGCGCAACCGGTCCAGTTGCTCCGCCGTCTCACCCAGCCGCGCCGCGCAGGCCCTCGCGCGCAGCATGGTTTCGTCGAACTCGCGGGCCAACGCGGTGAAGATCACCGCAACGCATCCCGGCACAGCCGCACGATCTCGCGGGCGAGGACGTCCGAGCCGCGGGTCAGTAGTGACGGCGCGATCTGCACCCGCACCGGCAGGCCGCATTCCGACACCCAGACCCGCAGTGTCCCGGACACATTCGATACTCGGACTCCCTGCCCGCCGGGCTCATGCCGTGGGACGGTAGAACCCATGGAAGCCCTGCCCGATATTGGTGGTGCGCACCGGCGACAGCTGCACCGGGTCGCCGGCTTCGACCATCGTGCCGTTGCCGACGATCATCGCGACGTGGCCGTCCCACACCGCGAGGTCGCCGGGCAGCAGCGAGCCGCGGTCGACCGGCACGCCGACATCCTGTTCCTGGGCCAGCCGCGGAATGTTCAACCCGGCCTCGTGATAGGCCCATTGGGTGAGGCCGCTGCAGTCCAGGCCGACACCGGGTGTGGTGCCGCCCCACACGTAGGGCACCCCCAACTGGGTCAGCGCGTGGCGAACGGCGCTGGCGGCCACCGCGTTCGGTGCCATGACGGTGCTGCCGTCGGGCAGCCGGACGGCCACGCCGTCACCGAAGGTGGCGGGGTCCATCAGCGGCACGGTCGCCTCGGGGGTCGAGAACGCCGCGACGTCGCCGAGCCCCGAGCCGGACCCGAGCATTCCGCCGGGGGCCGGGACGGGGCTCATCGGCGCGGCGCCGCCAAGGCCCGACCCCATCGCGGGCGTCGGGGCGAACCCGGATGGCACGGTCGGCATGGGCGGGGCCGGTGTCGTCGGACCTGTCAGCGCGCCCGCCTGTCCGTCGAGTTCCGCCCTCAGCTCGTCGACCACGCCGATGGCCTCGGTGAGGGCTCGTTGGGCCTCGTGCAGGAGTTCTTCCGCGGTGCCGGGGGAGTCCAGGTGCGGCTCCAGTGCGGCCGCGCGGGCCTCGAAACGCTCCACGATGGACCGCAACTGCGTGCTGGCCCGCGCCACCGCCGCCGCCGCGGTCTCGGTGCTCGCGCCCAGCGCGTCGGCGCGCATAGCCAACTCGTCCGCGGCGGCGGCGGTGGACGCCACGAAATCGGCCGCGCCATCGGCTCCCGCGCCCGACCAGTGTTCGCCGGTCACAATCCATGCCCTGATGGAAGCCGCGGACACGTCGGCAAGCGCGTCGCGCACACCGCCCAACACCCCCGCCGGATCGGCGGTGGGGTCCGCGGACCATCCGGGACCGACCATCGCCTGCACCTCGCGGATCGGCGCGGCCAACGCCGCGACCAAGGCACTGGGCACCGCTACGCCACCACACCCGCGGCCGACATGGTCAGCGCGCCGCCGACGCCGCGGTCGGCATCGTCATAGGCCGCGGCCGAAGCCCCGCAGTGGTGTCGGCCGGCTGGGCCGAAGCGACACCCCCAGACAGCGTCGCCGCCGCGGAGGACAGGTCGGCCGCCGGCGCTGAGCTGGCGGCGCCGAAGGCGCGCATGACATCGGTGAACGCTTCATACGACCTACGACGAGTAACGGC
This sequence comes from Mycobacterium sp., assembly GCA_025965815.1. Lineage (GTDB taxonomy): Bacteria > Actinomycetota > Actinomycetes > Mycobacteriales > Mycobacteriaceae > Mycobacterium. The sequence continues at coordinate 6,907 of JAOPWF010000144.1, read as the reverse complement.
AACGATCCGTTCCGGATAAGCGCGCCATTGATACCCGCTTTCCGTGATCAAGCCGGACCACACCGTCACCACCGTGCCGCTCATCGACGGATGCCTGTTCACCGGTCGGGTTCAGCCCCGACGGCACCCACGCCTACCAACCACCACCATCTACGACACCGTCACTGAGCTACGGGGCCACCTGGCAGGCCACCGTCGGCGCCCTGGCCGCACTCGCCGCCCACGACCTCGACCCGGCCGCCTTGTCGGCGCACATCGCGACCATTACCACGCTCGTCGACACCTGGCGCACGTTCGAGCTGCTCATGTATGTCACCTCATACGACGCCGTCCTCGGGCGGCTGTTGATTGCCGTCGGCCAACCCGAGCAGGCCCGCCTGGACACCGGACTGGCGCTGGCCCGCGACACCGGGATGTGCTTCTACGACGCCGAACTGCTACGGCTACGCGCCCACACCCACACCGACCCAGCCGGTCGCCGGGCCGACGTTGGCGCCGCCCTCGAGCTCGCCCACCGCCAAGGTGCAACACTCTTCGAACTCCGCGCCGCGCTCGACGACTACGAACTCCGGGGGCGACCCGCCCGGGCAGCGCTCACCGACGCGGCCAGCCACATCCCCGCCGACAGTTCGCTGCCGGAACTGGCGCGTGCCCGGGCCGCAATGGATCAAACCGACCCGCAATTTGGGTAGTCCGCAGGTCACCCGCATCGGGCATGGCAACAACGGGGTGAGTTCATAGCCTCGAAGCCGGGCAGGATCAGTTGCGCACTTACTCGCTCTTGCTGTGGTGCGCGATCGCGGTCTCCACCGACGCGGACCGGGACCGCGCCCGATTGTCCGCCGCCTCCTGCTCCGCGGACGTGACGACGACGGCATCCGCGCCGGGAAATACAGTTGCCACATGGCCGGTGGTGAGCCATCGCACCATGTATGGCGGCGAGCCGTCCGCCGAACGCACCTCGGTGATCACCCCACGCTGATCGGGTCGCTCCACTGTCGTGCCCTTAATCACCAACCAGTCGCCTACCTCGGCCTTCATCACCCACTCCTTTCCTTCGCCTCCGTTTCCCATCGTGCGCGCGCCTGCCACTCTTGGGAAGGGCATGCCACTGTTGGTCTAGCCGAAAGTCCCGGTTCCCCCGTCCGGGGGGCGGTGATGGTGAGCCGCGCCTCGAGGTGGATACCGATCAAGGACGGGTGTGGCCACCCGGATCATGAGGGCCTAGTGGGTGCGCGGCGGGGATGGTGAGTGTGAACGTCGCTCCGCCGCCAGGTGTCTGCGATACCTGAATATCGCCGTGGTGGGCGTGGGCGATCTCGCGAACCAGGGCGAGGCCGATACCGTAGCGTCGTCGACCTGCCGTGGCGGTGTGGTGGTCGCCGTGCGAGAAACGTGTGAACAGTGTTGCCACCGCGGCGGGATCGACTCCCACTCCGTCGTCCCGCACGTCCACGACAACGGTGCCGGAGCGGCGGCCGACTCTGATCGTGATCGTTCCACCTGAGTGTTCGTGGGACAGGGCATTATCCACGAGCGAAGTGATGGCTCGGCGCAGCGCCGCCGCCGAGCCGAGGACCACGAAATCCGTTGCAGCCCTGCCCTTATCCCGTTCGGCCTTAAGCGTCACGCCTGCAGTTTGGGCGTGCTCGGACATGGTCTCGCGAACCGCATGGGCGAGAGCAGACACCTCGATCCGATCGATTGGTGCAGTGTCTGTGGCCATTGACGCCGAGGCGAGCAGGTCGTCGATGACATCGCCGAGTGTCCGGGTGTCGGAGATCAGGGCGTCGATGTGGTTTTTAGCCTCGTGTGCGTCGCCATGATCGAAACGGCGAGCGATGAGTTGCGCGCGAGTATTCAGCACGGTCAGGGGTGCCCGGAGTTCGTGGGACGCGTCGGCGACGAACTGACGTTGCAGGGCCAACGCCTGAGACAGTGGCCGGATCGATCGGCGCGTCAGCGAGACGACCACCGCGATCGAAGCCAGGATGCCGGCCAGCTCAGCAGCCCCTAGGGATACCAGCAGGCGGCTCCGGCCGGTTTCATAGGGCTGGAGGTCGAGGAGCGCGACGACGCGGCCGTGGCTGTTGTCTGCCACCAGGGCGCGGTAATGCTGATCTCCGACGCGGACATCGGAGAATCCAGTGGGCCCCCCGAGCATGTGAGTGGTCATCGACGGGTGCGCGCCGACCGACACATTGCCCGCTTTATCGCGCAGCGCCAGAACCATCCCCGGCGGCGGATCGGTGACGTCGTCGGCGGTGGATGTCACCGAGACCAGTTGCGCGGTGATCTGCTGATTTTGCACGTGCACGTCGACAGCGAAAATTACCGCGCCCACCACGAGCAGCACCGCGGCCAGTGCAACGGAGGCCTGCACCGCGGCTGCTCTGCCGGCCCGATGAACCGCGGCGATATCACTTGCCGGAGGGCGAGGCGTCATTCGAGTCCAAGACGGTAGCCGGTTCCATGGATCGTCCGCACAATGTCCCTGCCGAGCTTGCGACGCAGGTAGTGCACGTAGGTGTCCACCGCACCCGCTGAGTCGGCACCGCCGAACGCCGAGGCGAGCAACTGGCCGCGAGTGAAGACCCGTCGCGGCGCGCTCATCAGAACGGCCAGCAAAGCGGCTTCCCGCTCAGACAGCTCCACCTGCTCACCCCCCAACGCAGTGCCACCGACGGTGCGGGTCATCCGGTTCAAGCACAACCCGCCCACCCGCAGAGCTGAACCGCCACCGGGCCGGCGGACCAGCGACCGCACCCGGGCGAGAAGTTCAGGCACCTCGAACGGTTTCACCAAGTAGTCCTGGGCCCCGGCATCGAGGCCGTCGACGCGATCGGCCACGGACCCTCGCGCAGTAAGGAGCAGCACCGGGGTAGTCACCCCCTTCGACCGCAGCAGAACGACAAGTTCGGAACCGTCCATCACCGGCAGACCACGATCGATGACCGCGGCGTCGTAGCTCCCAGTAAGACCGAGGTGCAATCCCTGCTGACCGTCGAAGGCAACATCGACGACATATCCCTCGCCGGTAAACAGTTCGGTCAGCATCGCGCTGAGCACACGGTCATCTTCGACAAGCAGCAATGTCGCTGCCGCGTCACGATGGGCCACCCAACGAGCGTGCCACGCCATTTCTTCGAACGCTCTAAGAAACAGCGGCCACCATCGGTTGCCATGGACTCACCGAGTGCGGGATTCCGCCGCGCAGCCGCCGCATCGTGGGCGCTGGTCGGTATCGGCATCGCCGGTGTCGCGGGTGCCTCCGCCCTCGCCTACGCCGACACTGTCAAGGAGCAATCGACGGACGCCACTCTCGACGTCACCAGCGCCGGCGGCACCGGTGAGCAGGGCTCGCCCCCCGCTACGCTTACGGCACCGGCGCCCGCCGTCGCCGGCCCCAGCTCGACTGTCCAGCGGCACTCGCCCCTAACACCGACGACGTCGATGGCTCCGAACTATTCCCCTGGGCTGATGCCGGGATCGGGCTCGTCTCACACAAGGTCCCGCGGCTCGTGAGCATCGCGGCCGCTGTCGAGTCCGGCGCCACTGCCCCGGCGACCGCGGCGATCGAATGGGCGCGGTGGAGCACGAGCATGGAGGTCGTGGTCACCGATCCCCGCTCGTCGGGCGTCGCGCGCGCGGAAGTTGAGGCCGAACTGGATGCTGTGGAGGCTGCGGCGTCACGCTTTCGGTCCGATTCGGAGGTGTGTGCGCTCGCGCGATCGGCGGGGCAGCCGACCGTGGTGAGTGACTTGCTTGCGGAGATGATCGGCGTTGCTCTGACGGCAGCGCGCCGCACCGGTGGTGATGTGGACCCTACGATCGGCGCCGCGGTGGTTGCCCTCGGATACGATCGCGACTTCTCCGAGCTTGACGAGGCTCCGCTGATGGCTTCGTCCATCACGGTGCCGGCGACGTGGTCGATGATCACCCTCGACGGTCGTACGCTCACCGTCCCCGCCGGGGTTCTGCTCGATCTCGGTGCCACGGCGAAAGCACTCGCCGCCGATCGCTGCGCACGCCGCGTCGTCGACGCGACCGGGAGCGGGGTGCTGGTCAACCTGGGCGGGGACATCGCGACCGCCGGGCCTGCACCCGAGGGCGGCTGGCAGGTGCTGGTCCGCGACAGCGCCGAGGATCCCGCATGTTCGGTCGCGATGCCGGCTGGGGCGGGACTGGCCACGTCGAGCACCGTTCACCGGCGATGGCGAAAGGGCGGCGATCTCGTGCACCACATTCTCGACCCGCGTTCGGGCCTGGCGGCTGACCCGGTATGGCGAACCGTGACCGTCGCCGCAGGCACCTGTGTCGATGCCAACACCATCAGTACAGCCGCCATCATCCGCGGACGTCGGGCCCTCAATTGGTTACGGACCCTTGGCGTTCCGGCACGATTGGTGGACAGCGACCGCGTGGTTTACACCGTTGGCGGCTGGCCCGCCTCAGACCCGGGCAGGCATCGGTGACTGACGAGGCCTTGTGGGCGTTGGGCCGCGGTACCGGGATCACGGCGCTCGCCTTTCTGACACTGTCGCTCGCGTTGGGGATCGCAACGCGGTCGGGTCGCCCGATGTTGTCGCTGCCGAGGTTCGCCGTCGCGGATGTCCATCGCTTCGCCGCGCTGGCCGGGGTTGTGCTGGTGATGTTGCATGTGGTGACGCTGCTCGCCGACCCCTACGCCCAGTTGCGGCTCGTCGACTGGGTCGTGCCGTTCCTCGGCGCCTACCGATCCCTGTGGCTGGGGTTGGGGACTCTCGCGTTCGATCTGCTCGCCGCTGTGATTGTTACCAGCGTTCTTCGTCATCGGATTGGGGTGCGGGTTTTTCGGATCGTGCACGGGGCCACTTACGCGTTGTGGCCGATCGCTTTCGCCCACGCCCTCGGGAACGGCACGGGCGTGACCCGCTGGTGGTTCCTGCTGTTCGCCGGGTCCTGCGCGCTGACCGTGGCCGCCGCACTCACGTGGCGGCTGCGCGCCGGCTACACCGAATACCGCGACGTCCGCATTCCGGTGCGGCGATGATCACGCCGAGACACGCCGCCCCGCATGCGCCGACCGCCCATCGCTTGTTCAGCGCCGACGGCCCGACCTTGACCCAACATCAGCGCCGGTTCGGCGCCCTGCCCGAACCCGACGGACAAACGTTGATGACATCGCTCGAGCAGGCCGGACTGACCGGGCGGGGAGGCGCCGGCTTTTCCGCCGCCCGCAAAATCGCGTCAATAACCGGGAATAAATCGGTCGTCATCGGCAACGGCGCCGAAGGCGAACCCCTGAGCCACAAGGATGCGGTCCTGCTCGCCCGCGCCCCGCACCTGATTCTCGACGGACTCTGCCTCGCGGCGGACGCGGTAGGGGCCGACAAGGTGTTCATTTATGTCCCATCGCGCGCCGTCCCGACGGTCAAAGATGCCCTCGACGAGCGTCACACGGCGGGCTGGGTTCGGCGCCCGGTCACCGTCGTCGAGGCTCCCGACACCTTCGTCGCCGGGGAAGAATCGGCGGTCGTCAGGCGGATCGAAGGCGGCCCGGCGCTGCCCCGCGACCGCACCGTCCTCACCACGATATCCGGGGTGCGGGGACGACCCACACTGGTCAACAATGTCGAAACACTCGCCCATATCGCGTTGATCGCCCGATATGGCCCGCGCTGGTTCCGTTCAATCGGCGACCAGGCCGAACCCGGCACCATGCTCGTCACCCTGTCGGGTGCGATGAACAAACCCAGCGTCGCCGAGGTGCCGACCGGAACTCTGCTAACGGACCTGATCGGACTCAACGGTGCCACCAACCCCCGCGCACTGCGCGCAGTCCTGGTTGGCGGCTACCACGGCAATTGGATCCCCGCGGCCAGGTTCACCGGCAGTCGGCTCTGTCGGGCCTCCCTTACGCGGGTCGGGGCGAGTCCGGGCGCCGGCGTCATCCATGCACTCGGCGTCCACGAGTGCGGACTCGCACGCACCGCAGACATCGCCGCCTACCTCGCCGACGAAAGCGCCGGCCAATGCGGCCCGTGCCTCAACGGCCTCCCGCGACTGGCCCAGCTGCTCGACGAGCTTGCCTACAGCCGAGTCGATGACCCTCTCCTCGGCGAGATACACCGGATGCTAGATCTCATCGACGGCCGCGGCTCGTGTCGCCACCCCGACGGAACTGCGCGCCTGATCCGCAGTGCACTCGACGTGTTCGCCACCGACATCGCTCACCACTGCCACGGCCGCTGCGACGCCCTGCTGATCACGGCTCGCGGCGCTGCACACTACGACCTCCGCCGCGACGCGAGACTGACGTGAAAGCAACACCCGCACTGCCGTCGCGCCTACACATCGATTGGACGCGATGCGATGGCCGCGGGCTGTGCACCGAGCTGCTGCCGCGCCTGCTCACCCGCGACGACTGGGGATATCCCGTCACCCGTGACGGTTCCCGCGAACCGCGCATACCCCCGTCGACACAGTCAGACGCACGTAATGCCGTCGACCGATGCCCCCGCCTCGCCCTCTCGCTGGTCACGGACGCGACCGGACGCGCCTCGAGGGACAGAGAGGCAGTAACTTTTCAGTAGGTGGTAGTTGGTTCGGTCTTAGCTGCATCCCCGCTATCGTTCGAGGAGCGACAATTGTCGACGTTCAACGGGCTCCCCGCCCACGTTCTGCTTGTGCATTTCATCGTGGTCCTGGCCCCGCTGACCGCGATTCTCGCGACCGTCTGCGCGCTATGGCCAGCGGCACGTCAGCGGCTGGTATGGCTGGTGCTCGCGCTAGCCGCGGTCACCGCGCTCCTGACGCCGCTGACGACCGATGCGGGCGAATGGCTGGAGAAGCGGTCCGGTCGATCGCCGTTGTTGCATACGCACACCCAGCTCGGTGACACGATGCTGTATTTCTCCGCGGCGTT
>JAOPWF010000140.1 GCA_025965815.1 Mycobacterium sp. | reverse complement strand
GCTACCGCATCACGGCGCCCGACGAACTGCTCCCGACCCTGCGCGAAGCCGTTGAGGCCGACACCGTCAGCGTCATCGCATGCCCGGTCGACTACACGGCCAACAGTGCCCTGATCGCCTCGCTCGGTGAATTGGACGACTCGTTGTCGTGATATTCCGTGATTCGGGGAAGGCCGCTCTACCGGCAATCTCCACGAGAACTCCACATATCCGTCAAGCTTCGCCCACCCCTTCCCAGACTCCATTACTCCGTCATGAAACAACGCGTGAGCGAGTCTGCCGCTCGCCCCAGGAAGGGTTCCACAATGTAGAAGATTGTCGTCACGACAGCGGCGGCGGGTGCCCTAGCGGCCGCGGCGTCAGGACGCACCGGAGCGGCGGCGGCGTTCCCCTCCGCCGGATCGGCAGCTGACACCGTGACAAGCCCGGAAGCCGAGGGCTACAACGTGCAAGTCGACGGGATCACCGCCAGTCCGCTGTCACGGTGCTCCGTCACGGGCATCCACCCCACCCTCGACGACTCGGCCAGCCTCGACGAAAAGCAACACACCATCGTCTCTATCGACGTGTCCTGCCCACACTGACCACCCGGTGCATCGACTGGCCAACTTTTGCACGAGGGACACCCGACCCGGTGCCCTCATTACGCGTTTGTCGTCGGCGCGCTGAGCCAGGAGCTGCGACGTGTGGTGCTCGCAGCACGAATGGCAGTCGGAACTTTCGGCCCGACGGGGCGCACGCGATGGCCGAAAAGATTGCCAAACTTCTAACTGGAGCGTTTCGCGGTGGCCTATGCGACATGCTTCCCGCCGACACGCGACCCGTTACTAGACGAACGAGGTTTTCAGATGCTGCACACCGATCACCCGGGCATGACCACTTTCGATCCTCCAAGAGGGTTCCAGCTGTGGAAAGCGGCGCTAGCCACGGGACTGTTGGCCGTTATCGTCGGCGTCGTAATTTTGGCGTGGCCGGGCATCTCCGTCCTGGTCGCCTCGGTCTTGTTCGGGGTCTACCTACTCCTCATTGGCGGCGCGCAGTTGTTCCTCGCGTTGACGTTGCCGATGTCCACAGCCGGCCGCATCCTGTTCTTCGTCAGCGGCGCCGCGGCCCTCATCCTCGCCATCCTGGCTTTCCGGCACTTCGGCCAGGACTACGCCGTCCTCCTCTTAGCGATCTGGGTCGGCATCGGCTTCATCTTCCGAGGCGTTGCCGCCACGGTTGCGGCTATCAGTGATCCCGCCATACCAGGACGCGGCTGGCAGATCTTCTTCGGTGTTATCACTTTGATCGCCGGCATCGTCGTGCTCGCGGCGCCCCTCGCATCGATCGTCACACTGGCCATCGTGGTGGGCGTCTGGCTGATCGTCATCGGTGTGTTTGAAGTCGTGTCGGCGTTCGTCATGCGCAGAGGAGGCACCAGGATCCCGGTCAAGACCGGAACCCCAAGCAGGCCCTGAGTTCTAGGCGTGGCCCGACGGCTTGCGCAGCAACTGGACCTGCGTTTCGGTGCCGTCGAAGCCCACCGACCGGTAGACCCGGATCGCGTCGTCCCCGGGGTCGGCGAGGATCACGAGAGTCTTAACCCCCGCCCACGTCAGACCTTCGGTTCCCGTGTGGTGCACGAGCGTCCCGGCAAGCCCGCGCCGGCGGTGGTCCGGATGCGTGTCGACCGCCTGGAAGCGGGCAACGCCGTTGCCATCGGTATACAGGCCCAAGCCGGCGCAGAGCCGCCCGTTGAGGAACGCGCCGAACCATGCTCCGTGGCCCTCGTCTGCCAGCCGGCGCCAGGTCGTGAATCGGCCTTCAGTGAAGTGACGTCCGCTGCCGGGGTTGTTCGTGTAGTGGAGGTCCACGGCCGCCTCGAAGTTCTCGTCGCTCTGCAGTCGGCGCACGTCGGCGTCGGTATTCGGGTGAGGCGGCAGGGTCACCGCCGTCGAACTGAGCGCGGTGCTGCGTTCGACCACCGGCCCGTGAGCGGCGGCCGCCGTCTGGATACCCGGCGCCCCGTCTGTCCCGTCGATACCGATTGACACGAAGTCGGCCCCGGGGAACGCTTCGGCATGCAGGGCGACCGCGGCGTCCAGGGCGCCAGCGTTCGGCGCCAGCACGAAGTTGCCCCACCAGAAGTCTGGTGTACTCGGCGTCGCGACGACGGTCAGGCCGTCGTGCTCGGTGATCGAAGATCCTCCGAGCGCAAGCAGCATGACGTCCGTGCGAAATCCGAGCGATGCGATGGGCACGGGGCAACGGTAACCGTCGCGCCGCGCCGTCGCGGCTGTGTCAGCTGTGCGAGTGGCTTCGGGGGAGTGCAGTCGCTAAAACCGCCGATGCACCGAGACTGCATAGTCCCCTTCGGTGAACGGCTCGCGGTCCCAGGTGGCCCACCGCGCCACCGGCTCAAGACCGGCCGCCTCCGCGAACCGGTCGTACTCGTTGAGCGACATACGATCCGGCCGGAGCCCAAAGCCGGACACCAGGAGGCCGCCCGGGACGAGGTGCGCACTGAGTTCGTGCAGAACGTCTCTTTCGCTACCTGGATCCAGGAAAATCATCACGTTCCCGGCCAAGACCACGACGTCGAACTCAGCGTCGACACTCGCCGTCAGATCGGTGAGATCGGCCTCGATCCATCGGAGTTCTGGCCGCTTGGAGCGCGCGGCGGCGAGCATCCCGGCGTCGACATCCACGCCAACTACCGCGAACCCGCGCTGCGCCAATTCGATCGCCACGCGTCCGGTTCCGCAGCCGGCGTCGAGTACGCGGGTTCCACCCGACCCGCGAAGTAACGCCTCGACGAGGTCCGCTTCACCGTGAATGTTGTGGCCCGCAGCGGCTAGGCGCTTCCACCGCGAGTCGTAGTCGTCGCCCCGGGGCGCATCGGTTCCCTGCCATCGGGTGCTCACTCACGCCATCCTTCCAAAGGCGGGAAATCAGCTTGCCGCGAGAGGCGAGTTTGACAATCCGGCCGTGACTTCGCGGCCGCCCAAGTTGATCGGGCGCACGGGGCGATTGGTGGCGGCGGTGGTGGGGGCCCTGGTGTTGGTCGCGGGCGGCGCGCTCACTCTGGGTCGGATTGATCTGCTCGGGGGAATCGCCTTTCATGCGTCCGCATCGCCGGCCCCCGCGCTGGACACGCCGCTTCTACCAGTCACGCCGTACGCTGCTGTCCCGCTCCCGGCGGCGGTCGCCGCAGCGTTGGGACCCGCGCTGGCGGACCTTGCACTTGGCATGTTGACCGGCTGAGTCACCGACGCCGTGACGGGGCAGGTGCTCTGGCAGCAGGGTGCCGACACTCCGCAGACATCCGGTTCGGTGACAAAGATCCTCACAACGGCGGCGGCCCGGCTGACGCTGCCGATGGTTCAGCGGGTGGCGACAACGGTCGTCTGCGGCTTGGTGCCGGGGCAGTTGGTGCTAGTAGGCGGCGACCCGACGCTCACCGCCGAGCCAAGACCCTCACCGCGGTGGACCGAGAGATTGGCGCCGTTCGGAAGCACTAACTCGCTGCGTTCAGGCCCACCGCCATACCCGACTCGCAGCTGCGAGTGCGGTGACCCACAACACAGAAAACTGTGGCGACGCTGAGTAGTTATATGTACTAATCTATGGCGGCGGTGACAAAAGGATGAGGTCGACATGGCACGGACTGACAACGAAGGCCTGGACCATGCCCGCAGTGCGAAAACCCGTTGCGACCGTAATCGCGGCGGGTTGTGCACTGGCCGGCGGGTTCGCCAACTAACTCGTCTGCGGCGGACCGCTGATTCGCGCACATACAGCGTGCTCGCGGTCAGTCGGTTGACGCCGAAGCGCCTGCCGAACCTCGTCCTAGTGTCGCCGTCCGCCGAGCGGCCGTGTGTCAGCGCCACCCGCGATTGGTCACCGGTCACCGTCGGACCACCGGGTCCAGAAGGAATCGAATGATCAGCGTTTTCAAACGAGCGTGGATCCCGCTGGTCATCGTGGTCGTGGTGGTCGTCGCGGGCTTCACCGTCGACCGGATCCGCGGCTTCTTCGGGGCGGGGGGCATCATCGTCACACCCAAGAACTTCGCCGATGACCCCAAGTCGTTCAAACCCAAAGTGGTCAAGTACGAGATCTTCGGTTCGGGGAGCTACGCGAACATCAACTACCTCGACCTCGATGCGAAGCCTCAGCGCCTGGACGGGACGGCCCTGCCGTGGTCGCTCGTGCTGAGCACGACGGCACCATCGGTGTTGCCGAACATCGTGGCGCAGGGCGACGGCGACAGCATCTCCTGCCGCATCACCGTCGATGACGAAGTCAAGGACGAGAGGACCTCGAACGGCGTGACCGCCCAGACCTTCTGCCTGGTGAAATCAGCGTGAGCGCACCCACGAGCGACGCCCCGACCGACGCGATTCCGACGTCCAGGCATGTGGAGCGGTCCCTCATCTCGCGGATGATTCGTCGGCTGGCGATACCGATCATCCTGGCCTGGATCGCCGTCATTGCCCTCGTGAACGTCGTCGTCCCCCAGCTGGAGACGGTCGGGCAGATGCGCTCGGTTTCGATGAGCCCCAACGACGCACCGTCGGTGATCTCGATGAAGCGCGTCGGCCAGGTGTTCGACGAGTTCAAGTCCAATAGCGCGGTCATGATCGTGCTCGAGGGTCAGCAGCCGCTGGGCGACGAGGCTCACAAATACTACGACCAATTGGTCCAGAAGCTCGAGGCGGATCCGAAGCACGTCGAGCACGTCCAGGACTTCTGGAGCGACCCGCTGACCGCGGCAGGCTCACAGAGCAACGACGGCAAGGCCGCCTACGTTCAGGTGTACCTCGCAGGCAACCAAGGCGAGTCCCTGGCAAACGAATCCGTCGAGGCCGTCCAGAAGATCGTGGCCAGCGTCCCGGCACCGAACGGGGTGAAGGCCTACGTCACCGGACCGGCAGCGCTCTCCGCCGACCAGCACATCGCCGGCGATCGAAGTCTGAGGCTCATCGAGGCGATCACCTTCACCGTCATCATCGTGATGCTGCTGCTGGTCTACAGGTCGATCGTCACGGTGCTGATCGTGCTCGTCATGGTGGTGCTCGAGCTGACCGCAGCCCGCGGAGTAATCGCCTTCCTCGGCTATTACGACATCATTGGACTGTCGACCTTCGCGGTCAACCTGCTCGTGATGCTGGCGATCGCCGCGGCGACGGACTACGCCATCTTCCTGATAGGCCGATATCAGGAAGCGCGCGGCACGGGCGAGGATCGAGAATCGGCGTACTACACCATGTTCGGCGGAACAGCCCATGTAGTGTTGGGCTCAGGCCTGACCATCGCCGGCGCGACCTTCTGCCTGCACTTCACTAGGCTGCCCTACTTCCAGTCGCTCGGAATCCCCCTGGCCATCGGCATGGTGGTCGTGGTACTTGCGGCGCTCACCCTCGGGCCTGCCGTGGTGACCGTGGCTGGCCACTTCGGCCTGCTGGAGCCCAAGCGGGCAATGCGGGTGCGGGGATGGCGCAAGATCGGCGCCGCGGTCGTCCGGTGGCCCGGCCTGATCCTGGTCGCGACGATTGCGCTGGCATTGGTCGGCCTGCTCACCCTGCCCGGTTACCGGACCAACTACAACGACCGCAACTACATGCCCGCCGACATACCCGCGAACACGGGGTACGCGGCCGCGGACCGGCATTTCTCACAGGCGCGGATGAACCCCGAACTGTTGATGATCGAGAGTGATCACGACCTGCGCAATTCGGCCGACTTCCTGGTAATCGACAAGATCGCCAAGGCTGTCTTCCGGGTGCCCGGCATCGCTCGCGTGCAGGCGATCACCAGGCCGTTGGGAACTCCCATCGAGCACACGTCGATCCCGTTCCAGATCAGCATGAACGGCACCACCCAGAAGATGAACGAGAAGTACAACCAGGACCTCATGGCCAACATGTTGAAACAGGCCGACGACATGCAGACCACCATCAACACGATGGAGAAGATGTCCGGCCTCACCGAGCAGATGGCCGCCGTCACGCACAGCATGGTCGCCAGGATGAAGGGCATGACCGTCGACATCGCCGAATTGCGCGACAACATCGCCAACTTCGACGACTTCTTCCGGCCGCTGCGCAACTACTTCTACTGGGAACCGCACTGCTTCGATATCCCGGTTTGCTGGTCGATCCGATCGGTGTTCGACACCCTCGACGGAATCGACACCATGAGCGACGACATCCAGGCTCTCATGCCCGACATGGAACGCTTGGACGCGCTCATGCCACAGTTGGTCGCTCTGATGCCGTCGATGATCGAGACCATGAAGAGCATGAAGACGATGATGCTGACCATGTATGCGACCCAGAAGGGCATGCAGGACCAGCAGTCCGCGATGCAGGACAACTCGACCGCAATGGGTCAGGCGTTCGACGCATCGAAGAACGACGACTCCTTCTACCTGCCGCCCGAAGTCTTCAACAACCCCGAGTTCAAGCGCGGCATGAAGAACTTCCTGTCGCCTGACGGCCATTCAGTGCGCTTCATCATCTCGCACGAGGGCGATCCGATGACCCCTGAAGGCATCGAGCACATCGACGCGATCAAGCAGGCCGCCAAGGAAGCCGTCAAGGGAACGCCGCTGGAGGGGTCCACGATCTACCTGGCCGGCACCGCGGCAACGTTCAAGGACATGGCCGACGGCTCCACGTACGACCTGCTTATCGCCGCAATCGCTGCCCTCGGGTTGATCTTCATCATCATGCTGATCATCACCCGGAGCGTGGTGGCATCCGCCGTCATCGTGGGCACGGTGGTGTTGTCGCTGGGCGCCTCGTTCGGACTCTCGGTGCTCATCTGGCAGCACATCATCGGGACCGAACTGCACTGGATGGTGCTGGCGATGTCTGTCATCATCCTGTTGGCCGTCGGCGCCGACTACAACCTGTTGCTGGTGTCGCGGTTCAAGGAGGAGATCCACGCCGGGTTGAAGACGGGCATCATCCGCTCGATGGGCGGCACCGGGTCCGTGGTGACCTCCGCCGGCCTGGTGTTCGCCTTCACGATGATGTCGATGGCGGTCAGTGACCTGACTGTGATCGGGCAGGTGGGTACGACGATCGGCCTGGGCCTGCTGTTCGACACGCTGATCGTCCGCTCGCTGATGACGCCGGCCATCGCCGCGCTTCTCGGCAAGTGGTTCTGGTGGCCACAACGAGTGCGGTCCCGGCCGGTGCCACAGCCCTGGCCTTCGCCGCAGAACTTCACGTCGGTCTGATCCGTCGCTGCTGAAAAAGCCGGCCCGCACAACAGCGGGCCGGCTTACTCAGTGACGCGAGCTGGAAGCTGAGTGAACCTCTTGTCGCGAAGCGTGATTCACCAGTTCCAGACGCCTGGGTCGGTCGGCGGGTACTGCGCGCAGACGTCGGTGCCGTGCGCGGCGACGCCCTTGTTGTTGAAGAACAACTTGGCCCAGTTGCCCCAGTGCGTGGCCATCTGCTCGTAGTAGACATCCGTCGCGGTGTTCTCCGAGTAGGCTCGGCGCCCCGCGTAGTCCATCGAGAAGAACCAGTAGATTCGGTCGCGGGCGCCCTGCTGAATGTCGGGCGGCCTGTTGTTGTAGTCGATCATGTACCGCGAGTAGTAGATCGGCTCGACATCGCGGGTGGCCGCCATGTACTGGTCGACGGTGCAGGTTGTCCTGAGTATCCGGTTCGGGATCGGGTAGTCATCCGTGGCGTCGGCCGAGGCGATCGCGGGGACGGCCGCGACGCTGCCGCCCACGGCGAGCACTGCGACGCTGGATCGGATGTATGCACTCAATCGGTTTACGCGCATGCGGCTCACTGTAACGCCTTCCCGCTAATGATGTAGAGCAGCTAAGTAATCAGCTCGGTGGGGCTGCGGCCCGCTCCAAGACGGGCGTCTGATCAGGGCAGTAGAAACTGATCGCAGCGCCGAGAAACTGCCACGCCTGCGCCGTTGTCGAGCCTTTTTGGAGTTGCTTGGAGATGAACGCGGCCGATTGGTAGGCGTCGGTATCGACGTTGTTGTGCAATCGTTTGCAGGCGATCTTGCCGATCCAGGCGTTGTAGTCCCTCTGACCGTAGATGCCGTAGGTGTGAAGCTGATTGGCGAAATCGGTGTCGGGGTCGGCGTTCGCCGGTGCGGCCAGGATGACTGCCAGTGCTGCAACGATTGTCGCCAGCGTCGCGCCCTTCATAGACTGGATATTAGCCTGTCTAAGTCTGATAGGTCCACCCGGCTGGCGGAGTGCCGCGGCTAGGCTCGCTCGTGTGGGCGAACCGAGTCGCACGACCGCCGCACTGCTGGTGGAGTGCCTGGTGAATGAGGGCGTGACGCATGTCTTTGGCATTCCGGGCGAGGAGAATATCCGGTTGGTCGAGGCGCTGTCGAGGTCGTCGATCGGATACGTGCTGACCCGCCACGAGCAGGGTGCCTCGTTCATGGCCGAGG
>JAOPWF010000130.1 GCA_025965815.1 Mycobacterium sp. | reverse complement strand
GCTACCGCCGCTGGCTGGCGGCGTTGCGGGGCAGTGCCTGACTGGTGATCGGCACCCGCAGCGCGGCGTTCGCTCCGGTGGCCGATCTCGGTCTGGTGATGGTTTGGGACGACGGCGACGACACGCTTGCCGAGCCACGCGCCCCGTACCCGCATGCCCGCGAAGTAGCGATGCTGCGCGCGCACCAGCTGCGCTGCGCGGCACTCATCGGCGGCTACGCCCGCACCGCCGAAGCTCAGGCGCTGGTGCGCAGCCGCTGGGCGCATGATCTGGTGGCGCCGCGACCGGTGGTGCGGGCCCACGCGCCGCGGGTGCTGGCGCTCGACGACAGTGCCTTCACCCAGGAGCGCGACCCGGCTTCGCACACGGCGCGCCTGCCGTCGATGGCGCTGCGCGCGGCGCGATCCGCGCTGGACACCGGTCATCCGGTGCTCGTACAGGTGCCGCGGCGCGGTTACGTGCCGTCGCTCGCGTGTGCCCGCTGCCGCACCGTCGCCCGGTGCCGGCACTGCACCGGCCCGCTGTCACTGGCCGACCGCGACACCGCGACCGCGGTCTGCCGGTGGTGCGGCCGCGACGAGCCGTCGCTGCGCTGCGCGCGCTGCGGCTCTGATGCGGTGCGCGCCGTTGTCGTCGGGGCCCGCCGCACCGCCGAGGAACTCGGCCGGGCATTCCCCGGCACCACCGTGGTCACCTCCGGCGGCGACACCGTGGTGCAGTCCGTGCCCGCCGAGCCGGCGCTCGTCGTGGCGACGCCGGGCGCCGAACCCGCAGCGTTCGGCGGTTACGGCGCGGGACTGCTGATGGACGGCTGGGCGCTGCTGGGCAGGCAGGACCTACGGGCCGCCGAGGACACCCTGCGCCGCTGGATGGCCGTTGCCGCATTGGTGCGGGACCGGGCCGACGGCGGCACGGTAGCGGTCGTCGCCGAGTCGGCGATCCCGACGGTGCAGGCGCTGATCCGCTGGGACCCGGTGGCACACGCCGAATCCGAACTCGACTCCCGCGCCGACGTCGGTCTGCCACCGGCCGTGCACATCGCCGCCGTGGACGGACCGGCAGCGGCGGTCGCCGCCCTGCTGGAGCAGGCCCGGCTACCGGACACCGCGGAGCTGCTCGGGCCCGTCGAACTGCCCGCAGGCGCACGCCGGCCCGCCGGCATCCCGGCCGATACCGCGGTGAGCCGCATGCTGGTCCGGGTGCCGCGCGACAACGGGCTGGCATTGGCGGCGGCGCTGCGCCGGGCCAACGGCGTGCTCAGCGCCCGCCACGATCATCAGCCGGTTCGGATACAGATCGACCCGTTGCACATAGGGTAAGTGCGGGCAATCGCGAAAAGCGCGGAGCGGAGGTGGGCATGCCGTTGGTCGGCCGGCTGGTGCGATGGTCGATTGTCTTCGCGCTCATCGCCATTGGCCTGCTCTGGCCGCTTGTCATCACCGGTGGATCGGATGCCGGGCCGCCGAACGACCCGGTCACGTTCAGCAACTATCGCGCCGACTTCGTCGTCGGCGCCAACGGTCAACTCGACGCCACGGAGACCATCACCGCCGAGTTTCCCAGCAGCCGGCACGGCATCTTCCGGTACTGGGACGTGGCCAACCCGAACAGCCCGCACGTCCGGCAGGTGCCGACGGTGACGTCGGTGTTGTTGGACGACAAACCCGTTCCGTACCAGATGTTGTGGGAGGACGGCGAGCGATTCCGGGTCGCCAAGATCGGCGACGCGAACCGCTACCTCGACTGGGGCACGCACGTCTTCCAGATGCGCTACACCATCGCCGGCGTGCTCGATCCATCCAGCACAGGGGCCGACCGCACATTCGCCGCCACTACCGGTGACGTCGCCAATACGCCCTCGGTGTTCTTCTGGAATGTGATCGCACCGTCCTGGAACAACCAGATCGACCGCGCCGACATCTCGGTCACCCTGCCCGGCGACATCGGCGGCGCACAGTGCTCGGTGGGATACGGCGTCGGCCGCGCCTGTCAGGGCCTGACCGTCACCGGCAACAAGGTGGCACTGTCGGCGACCAACCTGCCGCCGCGCACTCCGGTGACTGTCCGGGCCGGGGTCGACGTGCCTACCCCGCCGCGCGCCGAAGTGCCGTGGTCGTACCGGTGGGACCGCATTCTCGGCCGGTCCGTCACCGGAGTGCTATGGGTCGCCGGTCTGACGGTGGCGGCCGGGCTGGGCGGGTACCTGTTGTGGCGCCGGACGGTCGAGCCGCCGCCGGGCTTCCCGCTGCAGTACGCGCCGCCCGACGGGATCGGGCCGGTGCAGACCGAATTCATCCGCACCGAAGCCGTCCCCCGCAACGGGCTCACCGCAACGCTGTTCTATCTGGGGGAGCGGCGGCTGGTGTCGCTCACCCAGGTCAGCGACAAACGTTGGAAGATCCGCGGTGTCGCCGAACCCGGCGCGTGGGCGGACGTCGACCCGGTCAGCGCCGTGGTCGGATCCGTGCTCGGGGTCAACGAGCCCGGTTCGGAATTCGACGCCAACGGCACCGTCACCTCGGGCAAGAAGCTGTCCAAGGCCAAGACCGACATGGCCGCAGTCGTCGAGCGGTGGGCGTTCAACGACCTGATGGTCAAGAAGCGCTCCGAGCTGTGGGTCCGGACCGCCAACGTGCTGGCGCTGGTGCTGGCGGTGCTGGCCTTCTTCCGGTGGGGTTTCCCGACGACCGTGTGTGCCCTGCCGTTCGTGGCTTTCTTCCTGCTCACCGCCAGGTCCTGGGCCCCGGGCGTCGGCAGCCGACGCACGCCGGCCGGGCGCGAATTGTGGTCGCGGGCAGGCGGTTTCCACCGCATGCTGTCCACGGACTCGGCCGAGTCGCGGTTCGACTTCGCCGCCCGAAAGGACCTCTACACCGCCTACATCCCGTTCGCGGTGGCTGCCGGAACCGCCGCGCTGTGGGCGAAGAAATATGAAGCAGCGACGGGGACCCCTGCGCCGCAACCGGATTGGTACCACTCCTCGTCGGGCTACTACTACGCGGCGACCGGCAGCTCCGGCGGGGGTGCGGACTTCGACAGCTTTGATTCGGCGTTGTCGTCGTCGATCGGCGCCTACACCGCATCGCAGTCGTCGTCCAGCGGTGGCGGCAGCAGCGGTGGCGGTGGCGGTGGCGGCGGCGGCGGTGGCGGAGGTGGCGGAGGTCGGTAGAGCGCGTAGGACGGATTGGCGACTGCGTAATCCGCCGTCCACCGAGGACGAGGAGGCGGGCTACGCTATCGCTGACCCGCCCGACGAGTTCCGGCAATGGACGCAGTCGCTACGCCGCGCAATGCCGCCACCGATTATTCAAAGACCATTGAGAGTCTTTCTCCATGAACACGCTGAGCGGGTCGGCGCGATAGTCGCCGAA
>JAOPWF010000090.1 GCA_025965815.1 Mycobacterium sp. | reverse complement strand
GAACTGACCAGTTCCTCTATGTATGGCAGGAGGGTGGCGGTGAGGTGTGGCTTTCTGTGGATGGTACTCTCGATTGACTCATTCTCAGACCCGGTAACCGCGACTTGATCCCGGGCTGCCGCAATGGCAAGAAAGACGCTATCAAGGGCGATCGGGTTGTCGGAACTGAAGTGTGCGCACCTGAGCCTGCCTACCTGCCGGATCTGCCCACCGACGTCAATGCGATGTACCAGTACCTCCGCACGACGTACCTTCCCGACTCGGAGGGCTTCACCAACAGGTTGGCCAAAGGCATCAAAGATCTCTTCCTGCATTATCTGCGTCCGCAGGCGCGAGCCGCTCTCCTCCAGGCCGCAGGACGCTTTCCCGGACTCACCGTCATCCATGACGCCGCCGATGAACTTGGCCGGCACGGGATAGGCATCGCCTGGTCAAGCACCGGCTACGACAACCTGTTCCTCCTCGATCCCAACACGTACAAAGTTGTCGGCCCAAAACATGCGATAGTGGACCACGTGGAGCAACGCCCCTGACACCCTGCTCACGGATCGAGGACCTCCACCGGGGTCCTTGATCGGTGAGGGTTCAGCGCGGGATGCCGATGTGGCCTACAGCGACGACGAGGACGCCAGCCCTCGCCCGACACGCGTGGAGACACTGCGGCGACCGCAAAAGTTCCGGCAAGTTTGCGAAGGTTTCTGTGCCGGTCAGGAACGCTCGAACGGCAGGACGAATCTCTTCTGCTCGCCTCACGGGAGGCACGTTCATGAATCAAGCGAAGCCCCGGCGAGTCGGCGCTGTGGTGGGGGGTGTGGGGCCCTCGCCCTCACCCTGACGGACGCTGGACGATGCCGCCCACCGCACGCTCGACCGGGCCGCCCGGCTGTTGGGCGTCGCACCGGATGTCCTCGAGCGGGATGACCGCCAGAATGCGCGCGGCGGCGCGGCCGTGCTCGCTCAGTATGCCCGCGACCTGGGCGGTGGCGAGCTACCCACGGCGGTCGGCGACTGGTACGGCGCGGTCGCCCGCTACAGCGGCGGGACCGACCTGGCGTCGGCCGAACTGTTCGCCGATGATGTCTTCGCTACCGCGCGCGACGGCGCGGCGCTTATCACCACTGATGGGCCAGGCGATCAGGCTCGCGCCCGCGGCTGACGTGCAGCCCCGCCGGACCCAGATCGGCTTGCTGCATCTGAGCGACTCGTGAACGTAGACGGAGAACGGTTGCGTCACCGCCCCCGGCGGCACGTGGCACCTTGGACGGCGGTGCGTTGCCGCGGCATGTCCGGGTGCATGCCCACCTCGAACTCATCGATCGGGATGGACGGCCGCGCGGTGACCGTGACCGGGCCGCCGCAGTTCCAGCACTGCACGTCGACATCGGGGAAGCTGCGGCCCTGCACCTCGCACGGGTCGCACTGCCAGGCGGCCACCACGACGTGCGTTGCCGTGGTCGGCACCGGATCGGTGATCCGGTCCGGGGTCACGTTGAACTCGGCCATGCACGCACAGTAACCACTCTTGGCGGCAACGCATAGCCGCGCCCGCCGCACGTGGCGAGCAGCACACGACGGTGCCCGAGCGGCAAAGACCGACCGGGCACCTGGTGTTGTGTTGTTGGCGTTGTTGCGTTCCTCCTGTTCTGCTGGCGGTCACGATGTGACGGCGCACTGGCCCCGGTCGGTATGATGCGGCCCTTCGGCCGTCGGGCGGACGTCGAAGTCGAAGATCGCCGTCGGCACGTACAGCGAGCAGCACGCGTTCGGGATGTCGACCACGCCACTGAGCCGGCCCTCGATCGGCGCCGAGCCCAGCAGCAGGTAGGCCTGCTCACCGGTGAAGCCCCACTTCTTCAGGTACTCGATCGCGTTGAGGCATGCGCGCCGGTACGCTACGGTCGCGTCGAGGTAGTAGTTGGTGTCCGACTCCCGGTCGACGGAAACCCCGATGAAGGTGAGGAACTCGGAGTAGCGCGGCTCCACGTTGCCGGGCATGAACACGGGGTTAGTCGTGACACCATACTTTTCCATGCCTCCCTTGATGAGATCGACCCGGAAGTCGATGTACCCGCCCATCTCGATCGCGCCGCAGAACGTGATCTCGCCGTCGCCCTGGCTGAAGTGCAAGTCGCCGCCGGAGAGCTTGGCGCCCTCGACATAGACGGGATAGAAGACTCGCGAGCCTCGGGTGAAGTTCTTGATGTCGTGGTTGCCGCCGTTCTCGCGGGCCGGCACCGTGCGGGCGCCTTCGTCCGCGATACGGCGTGCGCCGGCACCATCGGCCTGACCGGCCAGCGTGTTGTCCGCCAACGGAGGCAGACCCAGCGGCGGCACCCGGGTCGGGTTGGTGTCGATCAGCGCCTGCTCCCGGCGGTTCCATCGGCTCAACAGCTCCGCCGACGGAGCAGTGCCGAACAGGCCGGGGTGGGTGATGCCGGTATAGCTGACACCCGGTAGGTGGCGGGAGGTGGCTTTCACCCCGTGGAAGTCCCAGATCGCCTTGTACGCGTCCGGGAAGTAGTCGGTCAGGAAGCCACCACCGTTGGCCTTGGCGAAAATTCCGGTGTAGCCCCAGCCCTGCCCGGGTGCCGGGCCAACCTCCTGCGGGACTTGTCCGAGATCGAGGATGTCGACGACCAGCAGGTCCCCCGGCTGGGCGCCGTCGACACCGATCGGACCGCTGAGCATGTGCGCGTGGGTGAGGTCGACATCACGAACGTCGTTGGCCGAGTCGTTGTTGCCGATCTGCGCGTCCGTCCACTCACGACACTCAATCCGGAACTCGTCGCCGGGGCGGACCGTGGCGGCTACCGGAACGTCCGGGTGCCACCGGTTGTGACCGGGCACGGCCTGGTCACGCATGGACTTCGTCTGGTCGACGGTAAATACTACGTCCGGCATGACAATCCT
>JAOPWF010000080.1 GCA_025965815.1 Mycobacterium sp. | reverse complement strand
GCGTAGTAGCGCAAAACGACCGATTTCGGCTCCAAAGCGCCCACCACCGGCCCGTCGCCCTTGCCGGCCCCTTCGTTTTGGGCCATTGGTTTCTCCATCCTCATCAAATCGTGGCCATTGCAGCCGCGTTCATAGATACAGCCCACCACCGTGGCGCAGGTCAGTCCTCAGTAGTCGCTACTGGACTCTGGGGTTCGGACCACTGAGCGGCTGGGCCGCAGCGCCTCGAGACGCTGGCCCGAGCATGGCACGAGCGTGGTTGCCGGTCAGATGGGTTTGTGGTCGGGCAGCGCATCGGCAAGTTCGTGGCGCCCGGAGACCGCGAGTTTCTCGTAGACCCGCTGGAGGTGGCTTTCGACGGTCCGGACCGAGAGATGCATGTCGCCGGCGATCTGTTTGTTGGAGCGACCTGCGGCGGCGTGCACGGCGGCGTCCAGTTCGGCGGGTGTGAGTCGCACCCGGGCCATGATCAACCGGACCGGAGGCGTGGCGGCGCCTTCGCAGCGGGCCAGCAGTCGTGCCGCGTGCCGCTCGGCAGCGGCGCCTTCGCGGGCCCTACCGGCGTGGCGGAGAACGACGGCGGCTTCGGCGCGGGCTTCGCCGGCGTAGAGGAGTGCGCCCAGGTCCTCGAAGTCGGAGGAGACCTGGTTGAGCGCGTCGGCATTCCGGGCGGCCACTCCGTTGGTGTAGGCGACGCGGGCGGCCACCAGATCGCCATCGACTTCGTCGGCCAACGCCGCCAGGCGGGTAGCCACATGGCGGGCCTGGCCGAGGCGGGCCAGGCCGTGCAGCGCGCTGGTGGCGCCGATGAGGTCACCGACCTCTTCACCGTAGTCGGCGGCCCGTTCGAGCAGTTGCCGCGCGGCAGGTAGGTTCCCGGCGGCGACTGCAGTCCAGGCCCGGGCCGCCAGCAGGTCGGTCTCGGTCACCGGAACGGTTGGCAAGCCGAGCGCGTCGCGGGCGGTGAGCGTCTCGGTGGCGCGGTCGGCCTGCCCAGTCAGCGCAAAAGCCTGCGCGCCGGCGACGCAGCTCAGGCCCGCCGGCACAGTACGCCCGAGCTGCCGGAACAAGGTATAGGACTCGCCGGCACGTCGAAACGCGCTCATCGCGCATCCTGTTTCGAGATGCAACACCGCAAACCATCCGGCAACGTAGGCCCTCGCTTCTGCCGCCGGTTGATCGACGACCCGGCTGTACGCAACGGTGAGGAGTTCCTCCGCCTCGCCAAAACGGCCTGCGTACACCAGCGCAACGACACGGGCGACAAACAGTGCCCACTGGTCCCACGGTTCGTCGGACTCGGGTATTGCTGCGCTGTCGGGGGGTGGGGTGAGTAGCTGGATGGCGTCGTCGAGGCGACCGAGCCGGATCAAGCTGTAGGACACCGCCACATGCGCGGCGGTGAGCGGTCGCGAGCCGAAGCCCTCAAGCAGCGCCGAGGCGGTCTCCACGGTTGCGCGCGGCCCGCTGGTCGTGCTCATCACTAAAAACCGTCTGGTCATCAGTTCGTCATGCCAGAACCGATCGGTGATGGCGTCGGCCGCGTCGTCGATCAGCCGAAGGTTGGCGCAGCCCTGGAGGAGGTAGGCATTGTCGAAGCGCAGCAAGGCAACTCGGGCTTGTTCGGCGTCGCTCACGGCTTGCGCGGCCAGCGCTGTCAGCTCGTCTTCGGCCTGCTTGGGCCGGCCCTGGGCGTGGGCGGCCTCGGCGGCCACAAGGCGGGCTTCGAAGCCGCCGCCCTCCTCTACGGCCGCGCGGGCCAGCCGTTCGGCCAGGGAGTAGTCGTGGTGGGCGCGGGCGCTGATTGCCCCGGACAGCAGAAGTTTGGGGCTGCCGCCACCGCCGATCAGACGCAGCGACGCCAGCAACAGCGTGTCGTTCCGGCGCGGGCCGCCGGGTGTCTCGATCAGCTCGGCCAGCGACCGGGCGATGGCCCGCTCGCGCACCGCGCTGATGCCCACGCTCAAGACGTCCCCGAAGATGGGGTGGGACAACCACATCCGGACGCGGCAGCCGTCCACGCGGCTAGTGATCAGACCCTTGCGTTCGAGGGTTTCGACAGCGGCGGGTTCGGCCAACTGGTCCAGTTCGACCAACTCCAGCGGCTCGCCCAGCGTGAGGAGCTCCAGGACGGCCCGCTCGGGACCGGTTAGATCGGCCAACCGCTGCGCCGCCATCTCAACCAGGCGCTCTGTGGGGTGCAGGTCGCCGCGAAGGCGCCACATCCCGACCACCTCTTCGACCAGCTCGCCGGTCTCGAGCGCCCCGGTCACCAGCTCCCGCAGGAACAGCGGATTGCCCTGGCTGCGTTGGATGAGTTGTCGCATCGACGCCGGGTCTACCGGGGCGCCCAGCGCCGAGACCAGCAGCTCTTCGACCGCCGCGTCGTCGAGGACGCCGAGCTCGATGCGTTCGGCCGGGCCGTCCTTCCACAAGGCCACCACCGGGTCGGGCGCCGGCTCACCCGACCGCACGGTGGCCAGGACCGTGGCCGCGCCGGTCAGGGCCAGCTGCTGAAGGAGTAGGGCCGATCCGTCGTCGAGGAGATGGGCGTCGTCGACGAACACCACCAGCGGCTTCCCTCCTGCGCCATCGACGACCGCCCGGACATAACGTCGCAGCAACTCGCCATGGTCCTGTCGGGAGAAGCGATCACCGCCCGGGTCGGGGGGTAGAAACGACGCGAATGCCCCGAACGGCAATCGCCGCGATGCTCGGGTGGCGGTCGTGCGCGCCAGCGACCGCCCCCGGTCCTGTGCCAGCTCCACACCGGTCATGGCCAGGGTGGTCTTGCCCACTCCGGGTGGACCGGTGATCACAGCCCCCCGCCGGGCGACCACGGCGGCGGTCAAGCGAGCCAACTCTTCGCGCCGACCGACCAGCGGCCATGCATCCACCCTTCGAGCGTACGCAGCCGGCCGAGCCGCACAGGCGGCTCCCGCGCGGCATTCAGTAGCGACTACGGAAGACCGATCCGCTCGGTTGTAGTGCGCTGGAGCTGTCAAAACCGGGCACTTGAAAGGAGCACTCGATGGCCAAGGTCCTCTACACCGCGCACGCACACGTCACCGGCGGCCGCGAGGGTCACGCTCGAACCGCCGACGGCGAGCTGGAGGTGGACCTTCGCGCACCCAAGCAGATGGGCGGCCCGGGCGGGGGGACAACCCAGAGGAGCTTTTCGCCATCGGGTACGCAGCTAGTTTCGACAGCACTCTGGGCGTCCTCGCGCGCCGTCATCACCTGGATGCCGGTGAGATCACCATCGACTCGGCGATGAGTCTCCTTCCCACCGCGGACGGAGGTTTCACACTCGCCGCCACACTCGACGTCGCGCTGCCGTCAATCGGCGATCGCGAGACGGCCGCCCAACTCGTGCGAGAAGCGCATCAGATGTGCCCGTACGCCAATGCCACCCGAGGCAACATCGACGTCGAGATCTCGCTCGACGGTGAGCCGGTCAGCAGAACCCCCCCGGTCCAGTAGGCGTTACTGAGGATTGATGACCGCCAAACGTGGTCTCGTACATATCAATATCGACGATGATGCGGCTCAACACCGTGCGGCAAACAGGGAGCAATTGTGACGTTCACAAACAGGGTCCTCGCGGTAACCGGTGGCGGTGCAGGCATCGGCGAAGCGACCGTGAGGAAGCTGAGCGAAGACGGCGCGAGTGTCGTCATTGCCGATCTCGACGATGACGCTGGCAATCGCTTAGCCGCAGAGGTCACAGCCGCAGGCGGCCACGCCGCGTTCGTGCCCATCGATGTGAGCAAAGAGTCCGACGCCGACGCGCTTGTGCGCTTCGCGCTGGACACGTTCGGCCGATTCGACGGCGCGGTGAACAATGCCGGAGTCAGCCAGCGCCCGCCCCGTCGAATCCATGAGCTTGATACCGGCGCATGGGACCGCGTGCACGCTATCGACCTTCGGGGCCTGTTCTTTTGCCTGCGCGCCGAACTCAAACACTTCCTGCACTCGGGCGGCGGGGTGATCGTGAACGTCGCGTCGGTGGCCGGAGTCAAGCCCGAACCGGGAATTGGAGCCTATGTCGCGGCCAAACACGGCGTGATCGGCCTGACCAAATCAGCGGCGATCGAGTACGCGGCCGACAACATCCGGGTCAACGCGGTGGCCCCGGGAATAGTGGCGACGACGACGCTATGTCGCTCCATTCCCGGGAATCCTCAAAAGCTGTATGCGTCCAGGCAGCCCGGTGGCCGGGCTGCTCAGCCCGGGGAGATCGCCAACGCGATTGCCTGGCTGCTCTGCGATGAGGCGTCCTTCGTCTCCGGGGACACGTTGCTGGTCGACGCGGCGTTGGCGCAGACGTAGTGCGGGCCGAGCGTATTCCGTGAAATTCGCCGTGGCGGTACGCGCGCCGTGTTGACGGTGGCGAGCGGTCACTGGACGGTGTAGCCGCCATCAAAT
The DNA here is from genome assembly GCA_025965815.1 of Mycobacterium sp. Classification (GTDB taxonomy): domain Bacteria; phylum Actinomycetota; class Actinomycetes; order Mycobacteriales; family Mycobacteriaceae; genus Mycobacterium. The sequence continues at coordinate 1,163 of JAOPWF010000080.1, read as the reverse complement.
CGTAGTTCTGCACCGGTGACGAAGCCGGCTTCATCGGTGGCCAGGTAGACCGCTCCGGCGGCAATGTCCTGTGGCTGGCCGGTGCGTCCCGCGGGAGTCTGCGAGATGATCTACGAGACCTGGTCAGTGTCCATTTCGTCCATCATCGGCGTGTGGATGATGCCGTGCTGGATGGAGGGCCTCCGACCGTTACCTACGGCACGGTGCTGACTGGCGACCAGTATGTCAATTCCGAACCGACTCGGGTCCTGTTGCACGATGATTTCAACGGTCTGGCAGTCGAGATGGAAGGCGGTGCCGTTGCACAGGTCTGTGAGTCGTTCGGGATTCCGTGGCTCATGATCCAGGCACTGTCCGGCACTGTCCGATCTGGCAGGCGATGATTCGAGCATTGACTTCCTTACGTTCACCGAAGAGGCGGCAGCCTTGTCCTCCACTATCGTGCGTCGTCTTTTGCCAGTGCTCTGACCCATCCCTGCGGGACGTAGCCCTCTACATGTTTGTTCCACAGAGGAAATCTCGCTGAGACGCCACCCATCGCCTCGATCACATAGCACGGTGATGCAGTTCTCAGCGGGCCTGTACACCAGCCGTATCGGCCCGTGATGCCCGGTCCGTCACCGTCGGTCGGCAAGGATGTGAGGCGGCAAACCATGCCGGCGATGTCGCGTTCTGTTCGAACATCGCCGCCCGGCCCTGAACAGGTACATGCGAATTGCCCGGGGGTCGTTCATCGCTGGTGAATTTCGATGGGCGAAGCGACGTTACTGCTTTCGTGGGACGGCGCCACAACGCACTGGTTAAGGACACTGTGACGAGCGCCAGAGCCGCCCCACAGGGCGCCGGAAGAAGTAGGGATGAATGAACCGTCACGATAACTATCGCTGGAAGGTACGAGCGAACGTCTGCTCGAAACCGTCCATGGTGGCTAGGGACGGCTCGTGCCATCGACAGTCGACATGGCTACAGCGTCATCAAGGATGTCTTCACCGCACTACCGATGAACGCAGTGGGAATCGGCTTCCCTATAGGGCAGGCGTACCGCGAGACGGAGTCCGGAGCTGCCATAGCCAAGCGGACTACAGAGGTCCTCGCGGTTGGCACTCGCTGCGGTGGCGAGTGCGTAGTCGCATCCTGGCAGACCGACATCGGCCAGGCAGTCA
>JAOPWF010000061.1 GCA_025965815.1 Mycobacterium sp. | reverse complement strand
CGCTCCTCTGCAGGGGCTGTCAAGTTGACGCGTTCCAACACTAGTGGCTCGGGAAAGCTTTGGTGTGGCTGCCGCGCAACCGGTTAGCGCCAATTTGTGCTGCGATACTCAGGTGACCGAACACGACCTTGATGTGACCGAGCTGCGCGCGGTGGCCGAGCGGCTGGCGACCGAAGCGGCGGACTTCGTGCTCCGCCGGCGCGACGAGGTGTTCGGGACCACCCAGCAACGCGAAGGCTCCGGTGGGGCCGTGCGCAGCAAGAGCACGCCCACCGACCCGGTCACCGTGGTCGACACCGACACCGAGCGGCTGCTGCGCGAGCGGCTGGCTGTGCTGCGCCCCGGCGAGTCGGTCCTCGGTGAGGAGCAGGGCGACGCGGGCGGGACTGCCGGCGCGGACGGGGTCACCTGGGTGCTCGACCCGATCGACGGGACGGTGAACTTCGTCTACGGGTTGCCGGCGTACGCCGTGTCGGTGGGAGCGCAGGTCAACGGGGCGTCGGTGGCCGGAGCGGTCGCTCACGTCAGCGCCGGTGTCGTCTACTCGGCCGCGCTGGGTCAGGGAGCGCACATGCAGGAGTCCGGCCGGCGCACGCCACTGCGCTGTACCGATGTCGATGACCTGTCAATGACGTTGGTAGGCACCGGATTCGGATATGCCGTGGATCTTCGCGGGCAGCAGGCCGAAGTGTTGGCCCGGTTGTTGCCGCAGGTGCGCGACATGCGCCGGATGGGGTCGGCCGCGCTCGACCTGTGCATGGTCGCCGCCGGCCGGCTGGACGCCTACTACGAGAGCGACCTCAATGTCTGGGACTGGGCGGCCGGTGTGCTGATCGCCGCCGAGGCGGGTGCCTGGCTGCACCTGCCCCCGCCGCAGGGGTCCGTCGGTGGATCCGGCCTGGTGGTCGCGGCGTCGCCGCGGATCGCCGCCGATCTGATGGAGGCCCTGCGCCGCTCCGGCGGCTTGGCCGACAGCATCGTCACACCGCCCGGGTGACCGCCGCAGTAAGGTGACCGGCAACTGTCCAGCAGAGGGCGATCGCAGCCGCACCGGGGTTCAGGAGTAGGGCAACGATGCGTCGAGTCGGGGTGCTGGGCAACTTTGCAACGTTCGCCACATCAGCACGCCGCGGTATGAATCTTTGACAGCAGCGTCGAATCGGCCGGCTCCGTGGCGTCTGGTCGCAAGCCCGCCAGAACGGCGTCGATGTCGTCGCTGTGGGTCAGCGTGGTGAAGTCCGCTCCGATTGCCAGATCGACCGTGTCATCGGGGCGTTGATCCTGGAACAGTTCGACACACGGGGCCACCAACCAGACCGCGGCGGCGGCCGCGCGGCCGGCTTCACCGAACCTGATCTGGCCCTGGCAGGAGAGCCGGGTGTTCGCGTAGACGGGGTCGTTCGCCGCAGTCGGCTGGGCGAACCCGAGATCGCGCAGCGCACTCGACACCTCGGCCGCCTGGCCGCCCTGCCCGCTGGCATTGAGCACGCGGATCTTGGTGTCGACCAGCTTGGCCGGCGCGACATCGGTCATCGTGCTACGCGACACCTGCTGGCCCAGCCCCGGTTGATTGGGGTCGGCGGGAGCGGGCGGGGGATTGCAGACGGTGGCCCCGCGGACATCCGGCGGCCGGTTCAGCGCGAAGACCCACACGATCCCGGTCGCGACCACCAGCGCCATCAGCACGCAGAGGGCGGGTAGGAAGTTGCGCCGGCGGAAGGGACGACCATGCCGATCGAAGGCCGAGCCTTCTGTGATTTGAGCGACCACATCTGCACTGTAGAGGCAGTATCGTGGCGTGCTCGGGGCAGGACGGCGTCTAGTGTGGCGTAAATCACACTTGAAGTCTGGCGAATCCGGGCACGAATCGTTTGGCGGATGCGTTCGAGGCTGATACAAAGCTCTGCTGCAAGGTTTACGAGGGGACAATGCGATGGCTACCGACTATGACGCCCCACGGCGTACCGAGACCGATGACGTGTCTGAGGATTCGTTGGAGGAACTGAAGGCACGGCGTAATGAAGCGCAGTCGGCCGTGGTTGACGTGGACGAATCAGAGTCCGCCGAATCTTTCGAACTTCCGGGGGCGGACCTTTCCGGCGAAGAGCTGTCGGTACGTGTCATTCCGAAGCAAGCCGACGAGTTCACCTGCTCGAGTTGCTTCCTGGTGCATCACCGCAGCCGCCTGGCGAGCGAGAAGAACGGCGTGATGATCTGCACGGACTGCGCCGCCTGAGACTTGGTGCCGCCTCAGCTCCGGAGCGCCGAGAGCATCCGGTCGGGATGGCGACAGCTCACCAGCCAGTAGGGCGTGGGATCGTCGGGATCGTCGAGCACGAGAAGGACCATCGGGCCCACCCAGGCCCGGTGCACGACGTATGCCGCGGGATCGAGCTGCCGGCCCAGCGCCGCGGACTTGGCGGTTCGCGGTACTTCGGCCGATCGAGCGATCACGTCGGCCGGCAGGTGGGCCTGGCCCACCCAGAGCTCGGCCTGGTCCGCTGAGGTGGCCACGCGTACTTCGGTCTTGCCCAGCCACAGCAGGACGGCGACGGCGAGGGCGACCAACGCGGCGAACGGCA
>JAOPWF010000010.1 GCA_025965815.1 Mycobacterium sp. | reverse complement strand
ATTGATCGACGACCGTGACCACGTCTGCTGGCTCACCGTCGATCGGGAGATTGCGTGGCCACGACAGCATTGGGCGGCGGCCTTCGCCTGGCATGACGAAGGGTCGCCGATAGTGGTCCATCTCTTCGTCACTGAGTTCGCGCTGGATCTGGGCGGGTAGGACACGCTCGATGAACACGTTCTGCTCCAGCACCATTGGCTCGCCGCGCGGGGAGCGAAAGCCCTCGAAGACTTCGCGGATCGCGCCCGGGAATTCCGGCCACGTCATCGGGATCACGATGGCCTCCGTGAACGCGATCCCCTGCACACGGTCACGGTGTTGGTTGGCCCAGTCGAAGCCGAGGACCGAACCCCAGTCGTGGAGCACGAGTGTCACGTTGTCGCCGAGATCCAGTGCGTCCCACAGCGCGAACAGGTAGTCACGTTGTTCGGCATAGTTGTAGCGATCCGGGCCCGACGGGCGCAACTTGTCCGAACCGCCCATTCCGATGAGATCGCACGCCACGAGCCGGCCCAGCCCCTCCAGGTGCGGCATCACGTTGCGCCACAGGTACGACGAAGTCGGGTTGCCGTGCTGGAAGACGATCGCGTCGCCCTGGCCCTCGTCGATGTAGGCCATCCGCTTGCCGTTGATCTCTTTGTACTGCAGCTGCCCGTACGGCTTGGCTCCCGGCATGGCTGTCTCCTCAATCTGGTTGGTTGGCTGAGAGTTTGGCGGCGGCCTCCCTGGCCACCCGCAGGATTCGCGTCGAAAACTTGGGGTCTGCAACGGCGCGGGACAACGCCATCCCCCCGACGCACACCGCCATCAATGCGATGGCATCGTTGAGCCGATCATTGGAGTCGTCGCCGCAGATCGCCGCCAGCGAGGTGCGCAATTCGTGTTCGTAACTCGCCCGGAACTGATCGGAGGCGTGCGCGGCATCCGAACTGAGTGTTGCGAAACCGCAACTGGTGGACAAGTCGTCGCGGTGAGCGGTGGTCAGGTAGCGCTTGGCCAAACCCGTCAGCCGCTCGCTCCACGACTCGCCGCGCCACGGCTTGATCCAGTGTCGGCGGCCGGTGGTGATCGCCCGCCCGAACGCCGCGCTTGCGAGGTCGTCCTTGCTCGAGAAGTGCGAGTAGAACGCGCCGTGTGTGAGCCCGGCATCGCGCATCACCGGAACGATGGCCGCGCCGTCGAGACCTTCCTGGCGGATTCGGCGCGCGGCGGCGTCCAGGATCTTGTCTAGTGATGCCCGCTTGCTATCCGCACGTTTGCCAGCGACTTTTCGCATGATGGGCATCATGCTAGTCGCATGACGTGCATCATGCGAGTACCGCTGCGTCCTCCTGCGCCGGCGCGTCCCAATCGATGGTGTAGTGCTGTTCGGCGGCCATCGTCTTCTCGAGGTTCATCGTCTTGACCATGAGCGGCAACAGCAGGCCCATCATGCGCTGCGCGACCGGTCCCGGCGCCTTGGCGTGGCTGATGCGCGAACCGCGGGCGGCGATCTTCTCCACCCGCGGTCGGCGCAGCCGTTCGTAGGCGGTGAACGCCGACGCCGCGTCGGGTAGGTCGCGCAGGCAGCGGGCGAGCTGGATCGCGCTCTCCATTGCGAGCGAAGCGCCCTCCCCGGTGCTGTTGGACGGCGCGTGCACGGCGTCGCCGACGAGCACCATGCGACCGCGGTGCCAGTGGGGGACCGGCGGCATGATGTGTAGCCCGCCGACCGCCTGCAGGGTCTCGCTTGTGGTTTCGGCGGCCAGGCGCGCTCCCGGCACATCGTTGGCGTATGTGGTCCGCAGGGTGTGCAGCCACTCCTCGGCGGCCACCGCGCGGGCTTCCTTCAGGCTGAAGTATTGCGGCGACGGCAGATTCGCGCCCCAGCCGATGCGGCCGTCGGGGCGCTTCCAGTACAGGTAATAGGCCCGTTTCCCGAATGCGAACGTCATCGTGCCTGATTCAAGGGAAGCCGTGGCTGGATCATCTGGGGCGTCGTCTATCACTCCCTCGAAGCCGAGCAGCCCGAGGTAGCGCGCGCCGGGCGCATCGGGGTCGACGAGCCTGCGCACCGCTGAGTGCACGCCATCGGCACCGATCAGCACGTCTGCGCTGGCGCTGCTGCCGTCGGCGAAGTGGGCGGTGACTCCATCTGGTTGTTCGTCGACGCGGATCAGCTTGTTGGCGTGGTGGATTCGCACACCGGATCGTTCAGCCCGCTCGCGAAGGATGCGGTGCAGTGCGCCGCGGTCGATGAGCTGACGGGGTGGAAGTCCTTGCGGTGCGGGCATCTCGCGCCCCGGCTTGCTGGCGATCGACATGAGCGAGCGCGTGATCGGGATAGCGGCGGCGCGGACGGGGTCGTCGGCACCGATGATGCGCAAGGCCGCCAGACCGTTGGGCTCAAGCGCCAGCGAACCGCCAATTCCGTTGGCCGAGGACGGATCGGCAGGGCGGGCTTCGTAAATGGCGGCGTCGACGCCGGCTATGGCCAGTGCGGTGGCCGCGACCGGTCCGGCGATTCCGCCGCCGATCACGAGTGCGGTCTGTGCTGCGCGCATGTAATCCTCCTACTGATTGGGTTCTGTGCCGCGCTAGGCGAGCTCGGTGAATTCGCTCGGAATGTCGCCGTTTTCGTGCCAGCGCCGCCACGCTTCGAG
>JAOPWF010000821.1 GCA_025965815.1 Mycobacterium sp. | reverse complement strand
GAAGCGCGTCGGCCTGGTTGATCAGGTTGGTCAACTGATTGGTGTCCCCGGAGCGCGCCGACGCCAGCGCGTTGGCCAGGTTGTTCGTCACGGTGACGCGGTCGCCGCGCGGGAAGCCCAGCGCGGTGGAGATGGCGTTGGCGATCGCCGCGACCGATGCGCCACCGGGGCCGCGGCCCGCGCGGGCCGCCGCCAGCAGAGAGTCGACCGCGCCCTTCGGGTCCGGGCCCAGCGCGCAGTTGGACGCCGCACACTGGGCGGCGAACGCGTCCAGGGCGGCCTGCTCACCCTTGACCCGCTGCTCGGCCGCCGCTTCGGCGCTGATCCCCAGCGGAACGGGGGAGTCGAGGATCAACCGGGCCACCTTGCTGGGGTGTGATCCGGCGTAGGCCAGCGCCACCTGCGCGCCGTTGCCGATGCCGAGCAGGGCGAGGCCGGGCACGTCCCACGTGCTGCGCAGCCGCTCGATGTCCTCCGCCGCGTGCGCGTTGTCGTAGGCCGAGTCGCCGGGCGCGATGGTGTCGGTGCAGCTGGTGGTGGCCGTCATGGTGATCGCGCCGAGGTTGGCGACCGGGTCGTCGCCGGACTCGAACTGCGCCTGGTCGAGCATCTCCTGCTTGTCGAATACGTCGCGGCAGTCCAGCCCGCCCGACATGCCCATGCCGCGTCGGTCGACTGCCACGATCGGGTTCTTCTGCAGCACATCGGCTCCGGACCGGGACAGCCAGACCGGCAGCTGCACCGACGACGGCAGGTCCGATCCGGTGGTCATCACCAGCGGCCCGGCATCTTGCGGCGTCTGCACCGAGCGGGCGCGGACCACGCCGATGGTCAGCGTGCCGGTGGCGCCGTTGATCGTGTCCAGGTTCGAGTCGTAGGTGGCGCAGTCCAGGGAGACGCCGGGCAGCGCGGGCACCCCCGCGTCGCCGAACACCCGCGACGTGCAGTCCCGCCACGACAGGTCGTTCTTCGGCGCCTGCACCGCCGGCGGCCCGGACGGCGGAGCAGTGGTGGCGACCCCGCCCTGCGGGTGCGCCCCGGAGTCGGTGACATAGCGCGGATTGGCGGCCAGCAGCGGAGCGCAACCGGTCAGCAGAGCCAGACCCACGGTCACCAGGCAGGCGGTGACCAGCTGACGATGCCGACGCATGCTGACCACAGTAGCGATTGCCGCCTCAGCCGCCCCGGACGTAGCGGGTGTAGAGGTAGCCGGCCTCGTCGCTGAGCACGTGCGCCCGCCGCATCGGTGTGTGCACCTGGCCCGGGCCGGTGGCGGTGCGCCGCGCCAGGCCGCCGACCAGGATGGGGGCCACGGTCAGGCACAGCTCGTCGAGCAGATCGTGTTCGACCAGCGTGCCAAGGAAGGCCGGACCGCCCTCGGTGAGCACCCGGAACAGGCCGCGCTCGGCGAGGATGGCGAGCACCCGCGCGTCGTCGACGACGCCGGGTTCCGACCCCGAGGCGTCGATGACCTCGGCCACGCCGCCGAGCCGGTGCCGAGTGTCCGCGACCGAGTCGGCGCACGTCAAGATCAGCGGGGGTACCTCGGTGCGGGTGAACAGCTTGGCGTCGTGGTCGAGCTGACCGGACTGGGTGACGACGGCGATCGGCGGAATCTCCGACTGGCCCCGCCGTTGCCGACCCTGGCGCTGCGCGACGCTCAACTTGGCACCCGAGTAGTTCTCGACCCGGACCGTTCCGGCGCCGACCAGGACGACGTCGGCAGCCTCCCGCATAAGCATGAACAGGGCCCGGTCGCCGGCACCGGCCAGTCCACCCGCTTTGCCCTCGTCGGTCGCGCCGCCGTCCACACTGGCGATCATGTTGCCGCGGACCCAGCAGCGTCGCAGGTCATCGGGATAGGCGTACAACTCGCTCACGCGGCTCTCGTCGACCTCATCGGCCGAACCCAGGAGGGTGAGTCGCACCCCAGCAGCCTGCTCGGGTGTGTCGGGGAGCATACGGACGATTGCAGCACGTCGCTACAGTGCCTGCATGGACGGCCCCACCTCCGCGGAGAACGCCAGCCGGGCCGGGCACCCCGTCGGACACCTCGTCGATCGGCATCCCAGCGTCACGCCGGAGCGGTTGATCGCCCAACTGGTGCCGCCGCCGACATTCGCGGGCGTCAGCTTCGACACCTACCGGCCCGATCCGGCCGAGCCGTCGCAGGCCGCCGCCGTGCAGTCGTCCCTACAGTTCTGTGAGGAGGCCGCCGCGCGCCGGGCCGGCAGGAAGAAGCTGTTCGGCAAGCGGGCGACACTGCCCGGCGTGGGGCTGTACCTCGACGGTGGCTTCGGTGTCGGCAAGACGCACCTGCTGGCGTCGGCGTACTACCAACTGCCCGACAGCGAGGCCCACCCGAAAGCGTTCGCGACGTTCGGTGAGTTGACCCAGCTGGCCGGGGTGTTCGGGTTCGTGGAGTGCATCGACCTGCTGGCCGACTACGTGGTGGTGTTGATCGACGAGTTCGAACTCGACGATCCGGGCAACACCACGCTGATCTCCCGGCTGCTGTCCCAACTCGTCGAGCGGGGTGTGTCGGTGGCCGCGACGTCCAATACGCTGCCCTCGCAACTTGGCGAGGGGCGCTTCGCCGCCCAGGATTTCCTGCGCGAGATCAACACGCTGGCACAGATTTTCACCACCGTGCGCATCGAGGGTCCGGACTACCGGCACCGCGGGCTGCCCCCGGCCCCCGAGCCACTGTCCGACGACGAGGTCATGTCCCGTGCGGCCGAGGTTCCCGGAGCGACGGCCGACGATTTCGACGAGCTGTGCCGGCATCTGGCCACCATGCACCCGTCGCGCTACCTCAACCTCATTGACGGGGTGACCGCGGTGTTTCTGACCGGCGTGCATCCCATCGAGGACCAGAACGTGGCGCTGCGACTGGTGGCGCTGACCGACCGGCTCTACGACGCCGGGATCCCGGTGGTGGCGTCGGGTTCCAAGCTGGACAGCATCTTCAGCGCCGAGATGCTGGCGGGCGGCTATCGCAAGAAGTATCTGCGGGCGACATCGCGGCTGCTCGCCCTGACCAGCGCCGGTGCCGCGGGCGTCAGCTAGACGTCGCGCACCATCACGTAGTCGTTCTCCAACTGCGGCCCGACCCAGAACGTCTTGGTGCCCGCGACGGTGAAGCCGTGCTTGGCGTAAAACCGTTGTGCGCGTTGGTTTTGTTGGTTGACTCCCAGCCAGACGCAGTTGCCGCCGAGATCGGTGGCCCGGTGCAGCGCGGCGTCCATGAGTGTCGCGGCGACGCCGGCACCGTGTGCGTCCGGCAGCACGTACATCTTGTTGAGCTCCACGGCGGGACGCACGGTGACCGCCCGCTGGACGTCGGTGTCGTCACTGACACCACGAACGAGCATGGCGTAGCCGATGATTCGTGGGTTCATGCCGTCGTCGCGCGCTGTCAGCAGAACCCGCTCGGGGTTGGCGTGGTACTCGGCGAACCGGGCAGCCGATAGATTTGCCTCGACGAACGCCACGATGTCCTGCGGCGCCGACGAGGGTGGGCAGGCCAGCGGGAAAGTGCGCGCGGCGACGTCGGCAAGTTCGCTCAGCTCGGTCTCGACCGCCGTGGCGACATGGAGAGCCATGCTGACTCACGCTACCGAGTCAGTTCAGAGATTCCACTGGGCGAGGTGGACACCGGTCTGCGGGTTGAGCAGCACGACGTTCGAGACGAGGTCGCGGTAGACGTGCCAGTACACGGCGCCGTTGACCGTGGAGCCCTGCGGCGCGTTCATCAGCGCGGCCTCCAGGGCGTCGGGCGCATCGGTGTGCTTGGGCGCGTACGCGTCGGCGAACGGCGTGACGCCGTCGAAGGCGAACGAGAGGGCCATCTTGTAGGGGTTGGGCACCTGGACCGCGTGGACGGTTACCGCCGCACGCCATGGCCCGCCCTCATACCGCCAGCGCGGTGAGCCGTTCCATGTCCACCCCGGGGGAATGTCGCTGGGCAGCACGTCGTGGACGGTCACGTCGGCGATAATTCCGTTGAACTCGACCCGCAGCGTGTCGCCGAGTCTGCCGATCGGGGCGTCGCCCGCGAGCGCGTGCGGGGCCACCCCTATCGCGACGACAGCCATCAGCCCGGCGATCACGGTCGATATCCAGCGCATCTACCCCTCCTTGGCTGCCTCGCATGATGGCACACTGCGGGCTCCGCGACGGCGGGTTCGGCGACAGCGGTTGTGAGGTCAGGACGCCCAGGGGCCTAAGCCGTGGACCTTGTCGATCCGGATGCGGGTGAGCAGTCCCGGTGGCGAATTGGGCGGCGGGAAGTCGGCATCCGGGCCGAGCATCGTCTTGGCGAGGTCCGCGAGCAGTTCCGGTGCGCCGCCCTCCACGACCCGGGCCGTCCCCGTCACCGCCAGATACGGCGTCTGCTGCCCCTTGCTGTCGGTGGCCAGAATCGTCACCGCCACCCGGGGGTCCCTGCGGATGTTGCGGGTCTTCTTGTACTCGGCAAGGTGCGCGGTGACGAGTTCGTCGCCGTCGGGCGTCGACTGCAGCGCCACCCAGACGACGCTCACCTGAGGACTGCCGTCCGGGTTGAGCGTGACCAGTGTGGCGTCGGCACCTGATCCGATGAGTTCACGAGCCGTGTCATCCAGTTTCATGTGAAAGTTCTACCGCTCTGGGCGCCCTTTCATTCCCCTTCAGGCCGCCTCCAGGTCCAGCAGCGCCGACTTGGCCGCCGCGCCGCCGGCGTACTGACCGGTCGACCCGTCCGAGCGCACCACCCGGTGACACGGGATGACCACCGGCAGTGGGTTGCGTGCGCACGCCGTTCCGACGGCGCGCACGGCATTGGGACTGCCGACTGCCACGGCGACGGCGGCGTAGCTCTCGCGGTGGCCGTAGCCGATGTCGCGCAAGTGCTCGATGACCGCGCGACGGAACCCGTCGGCCAGCCGAAGGTCGACCGGGACTTCGAAATGGGTACGCCGCTTGGCGAAGTACTCGTCGATCTGACGGGCCGCGTCGTCCAGCCGCGCCGGTGCGCGCAGGATGCGCGGGCTGACCGACGCGGCGAGCGTGGCCAGCACGGCGTCGTGGTCCTGGACGTCGTAGGCGACCCGGACCAGCCCGACGTCGGTCGCCGCCAGCAACAGGCTGCCCACCGGGGTGTCCAGTGTGCGGTAGGCGATGTCCAGCAGTCC
>JAOPWF010000812.1 GCA_025965815.1 Mycobacterium sp. | reverse complement strand
AAGCTTGCTCTGGCACTGGGTGCCGCGTCCGCGCAGGGTGCCGCCGACCCGCCGCCGGTGTCCCTGGACGCCGCCATCCTGTTCGCGCCCGTGGGCGACCTGGCGCTGCCCGCGCTGGAGGCCCTGGACCGGGGCGGCACACTAACCATCGCGGGCATCCACCTGAGCGACATCCCCGCGTTGAACTATCAGCGCCATCTGTTCCAGGAGCGCCAGGTGCGCTCCGTCACGTCGAACACCCGCGCCGACGCCCGCGCCTTCCTCGCCTTTGCGGGCCGCCACCACATCAAGGTGACCACCCCGGAATACCCGCTGGCGCAGGCAGATCGGGCGTTGACCGATCTCGCCGCCGGCCGCATCGCCGGTGCCGCGGTCCTGTTGGTACAGCCGTCACAGGGCGGCGAGGATGGCGCCCAATCTCGCCGTCAGGTCGCCGCGCCCCAGTAGATAAAGGGGTCCGGTGCCGTCGGACATCAGCAGTCGCAGCCGTGCGACACCGCGTGGCGTCACCAGTCCGAGACCCTGCAACCGCCGTGTCACCTCGTCGATGAGTGCCGCCGCCGAGGCGATGTTCTCCCGGTGTGCCGGGACCCGGAAGGAAAGCAGGCCGTCTGCCGGGTCGCCCCGCAGGCTGTGCAGTGCCCGCGCGAGCGCCTCGCGCTCGTGGTGCGACGTCAGCCGCTTCGCGTGCGCGGCCGCGGCGCCCTGCGGAACCGCCGCGCTGACCGCCAGCACGCGGTCGAACCGGCCGGCGAAGAGTCGCGCCGCCAGTCGCGCGCCGATCGAGATGTGCCGCGCGATGGGGGTGGCGGCCGATGGCAACGCCGCGAGCGAGGCCTCAAGACTGTCGATCTCAACCTGGTGGTCAGGCATTGTCGCTCCTCTTTCCGATCGGTTGAATCCGTCGTTCCCGTCTGAAACCCGTTTAATCATTCGTGACCATCAAACACGCTATACCGGTCACTAGTGACCAGTCAAGTGGTTACACCGGTCATGAGTGCTAGACTCTGTGAATGCCGTCGACGCCCACTCAATGGCCCGGCGACGCCGAGGCAAAGCCGGCGCCGGACCCGCTACTGCGCGTGCAGGCCCTGGTCAACACACTCGATCGCGAGGCGGGGACCGATCGCCTCGGCGACCCCGCCGACGCACGTCCATGGCTGGTGACGAGTGGCCTGCTTTCGTCGTCGGCGGACTTGAAGCCGGCCGACCTCAGGTTGGTCCGCAATGTCCGGGAGGGACTGCGTGCGCTACTCGTACACAACGCCGGGGGCCCGGCACCGAGCGCCGACGCCGTCGCGGCGCTGCGGGCGGTAACCGAAGACAGCCCGGCGGTGGCCGAACTCGGCGACGACGGCGTGGTGCGACTCGGCGCCGCCGGTGACTCGGTTCGCGGTCGGCTTCTCGAACTGCTGCTGATCATCAAGGACGCGCAGCACGACGGGAGCTGGGCGCGGCTGAAAGCCTGCGCGAACGAGGACTGCCTGTGGGCGTTCTACGACCGCTCCCGCAACCACGGCGGCGCGTGGTGCGACATGGCGGCGTGCGGAAACAAGCTCAAGAACAGAGATTTCCGCGCCAGGCGGCGCAGTGGAGCGCCCAGCCATTGAGCCGGCGCGCGGTCAGGTCGACAAGTGCCAGACCAGTGCGGCGGCCAGTGCGCCGAGGCCGTTCAGCGACCAGTGCAGCGCGATCGGCGCCAGCAGGCTGCCACTGCGCCGGCGCAGCCAGGTGAACACGAACCCGGCCGCCCCGGTGGCCAGCACCGCCAGCACGACTCCGGCGACCGTGCCAAGGATGCCGCCGCCGAAGATGCGGGTGAAGCCGACGTTGCTGCTCGTCAGTCCTAGTGACGTGGCGATATGCCACAGGCCGAACAACAGTGAGCCCGCCGCGGCGACTCCCCGAAAGCCCCACGCCCGGTCCAGGGCGCCGTGCAGCACACCGCGGAACGCCAGCTCTTCGGGGATCACGGTCTGCAGCGGAATGATGATCATCGACGCGATCAGGGCACCCGAGACCGTCGCGTAGTTGTTGTTCATGAACATCGGCCGGGTCCACGGCAACAGCGCGCCGACCGCGATCACCGAGGCGACGAGCGCCACGGCCGCCGCGGCGTAGCCGACACCGGGCTTCCACTGCTCACGGCTGAGGCCGAGTTCGGCCCAACCGAGGCCACGCGACCGCACCAGTATCAGCAGACCGACCGCGGCGGCGGGAACCGTCGCGATGCTCGCCCATGGCGTGGTGAAGTGCGCGACCAGGTTCGTCATCGCCAGCACCACCACCACGACGGCGATGTCGGCGTAGGTACGGAAATGATGCAGCGCCGCGAGCTGGGACACCAGCGGGTGGGGGTGCGGGGCCACCGCGGCTGCATCGGACATTTGCGTTGAGTGTAATGGGCCTCCCTGTTAGCCCTTGTCGGTCGATCGGTACTTCGAATCCCACCGCCAATTGGTGATCGCCGGGTCGTCCTCGCCGTGCTCGCGGGTGTAGCGGCGGGCGGCGAGCCGAGCGTCGATCATCCGCTGGCGCAGTTGCGCCTCCTTGGCGGCCAGACCCTCCACCCGGTCGATCACGTCGATGACCAGGTGGAAGCGGTCCAGGTCGTTGAGCATCACCATGTCGAACGGCGTGGTCGTGGTGCCGCGCTCCTTGAAGCCGCGCACGTGCAGCGAGTGGTGGTTGGCGTG
>JAOPWF010000805.1 GCA_025965815.1 Mycobacterium sp. | reverse complement strand
CGCGTAGAGCGCCAAGAAGCTGTAGGCGTTCCAGAATGGCAGCAGTACCTGACGCACCCCGTCGCGGATGCCTTGCTCGGTCACGATCAGGTTGCCGCCGCGCAGGATCGGCGAGGCCATCAGGAACCAGCGCATGGCATCGGAGCCGTCGCGGTCGAACACCTCACTCACATCGGGATAGTTGCGCAGCGACTTGCTCATCTTCTGGCCGTCGTTGCCCAACACGATGCCGTGCGCTACGACGTTGCGGAACGCCGGCCGGTCGAACAGCGCGGTGGCCAGCACGTGCAGCGTGTAGAACCAGCCACGGGTCTGCCCGATGTACTCGACGATGAAGTCGCCCGGGTAATGCGACTCGAACCAGTCGGCGTTCTCGAACGGATAGTGCACCTGCGCATACGGCATCGAGCCGGAGTCGAACCACACGTCGAAGACGTCGGGGATGCGGCGCATCGTCGAGCGGCCGGTCGGATCATCGGGATTGGGGCGAGTCAGCTCGTCGATGTGGGGCCGGTGCAGGTCGGTCGGGCGAACGCCGAAGTCGCGTTCCAGCTCGTCGAGGCTGCCGTAGACGTCGACACGCGGGTAGGCCGGATCGTCGGAGGTCCACACCGGAATCGGGGTGCCCCAGTAGCGGTTTCGCGAGATCGACCAGTCCCGGGCACCCTGCAGCCACTTGCCGAACTGGCCGCCCTTGACGTGCTCGGGGTACCAGGTTATCTGCTGGTTGAGCTCGACCATCCGGTCGCGGAACTCGGTGACCTTGACGAACCACGACGAGACCGCCCGGTAGATCAGCGGATTGCGGCAGCGCCAGCAGTGCGGGTAGGAGTGCTCGTAGGTTTCGTGACGGATAAGCACCGGCCCGTTGACGGCGGCCGAGCCGGTGCCGTTCTTCAGGTCGCGGATGATCTGCGGGTTGGCGTCGAAGACATGCTGCCCCTGGTAGTCCGGGACGGTCGCGTCGAACCGGCCCTTGGAGTCCACCGGTGTGACCGCGACGATGCCGGCCTGCTCGGCGGTCGCCATGTCGTCCTCGCCGTAGGCCGGCGACATGTGCACGATGCCGGTGCCGTCCTCGGTGGTGACGAAATCGCCGGGCAGCACCTGAAAGGCGTTGGCGGAGTCCATGAAGTACGGGAAGGGCGGCAGATACCGCAGCCCCAGCAGGTCCTCGCCGGTATAAGTGCCCAGCACCTCCGGCTCCTCACCGAGTTCGCGGGCATACGCCGCCAGCCTGGCCTGCGCGATCAGGTAACGCCGGCCGTCGGGGCCCGCAATCTGCACGTAGGTGACGTCCAGATTGACCGCGACGGCCTGGTTCGACGGCAGCGTCCACGGGGTCGTCGTCCAGATCAGCAGGTAGGCCCCGTTGAGGTCGCTGTCGTTGCCCGCCACCTGGTAGCCGACGGTGAGAGCGGGGTCCTGGCGGCTCTGGTAGACGTCGTCGTCCATCCGCAGTTCGTGGCTGGACAGCGGGGTCTCGTCGTTCCAGCAGTACGGCAGCACCCGGTAGCCCTCGTAGGCCAGGCCCTTGTCCCAGAGTTGCTTGAACGCCCAGATGACCGACTCCATGTAGGTGGGGTCGAGGGTCTTGTAGTCGTTGTCGAAGTCGACCCAGCGGGCCTGGCGGGTGACGTACTCGCGCCACTCGTTGGTGTAGCGCAGCACCGATTCCCGGGCGGCGTCGTTGAACTTCTCGATGCCCATCTCTTCGATCTGCGACTTGTCGGTGATGCCGAGCTGTCGCTGGACCTCGAGTTCGGCCGGCAGGCCGTGGGTGTCCCAGCCGAATCGGCGTTCCACCTTGTAGCCGCGCATGGTGCGATACCGCGGCACGATGTCCTTCACGTAGCCGGTGAGGAGATGGCCGTAGTGCGGAAGGCCGTTGGCGAACGGCGGCCCGTCGTAGAAGACGAACTCGTCCCCGTCCTCGCGCTGGGCGATGCTGGCGCCGAAGGTGTCGTCGCGGTCCCAGTAGTCCAGGACCTCGAGTTCCAGCGACGGAAAGTTCGGTGATCCGGTGGCCGGCTTCGGGTAGCTGCTCACTGCGTGGGTCGTCTCCTGTGCCCAAGGTTCGAGGCACGGGGACGACGATGCGCTGGTGCGCGAACGCCGCGGTACCACCCCGCTTGCCACGCCGAGGCATGGCCGCTCTGCTTGGGCTGTTACGGGCCTACCCGTTCGGGTCTACTGGGCTTGTAGAGGCTGTTCTTCCGAAGGCTCCCCGGTGATGGCCGGATCCGTGCCGTTACTTCCAGTCTACTGGCGGCTGCAAATCCGGGACGGGGCGTCGCCCGCGAGCTTCTAGATCGGCGGAACGGCTTCGGACGTCAGCTCGATGAGCGCGAGCGGGAACTGCTCGGTGAGCTCTTCGACCGTGCTGTGATCGAACCGGCAGGAGTCATACCACCAGTCGAGGTGCAGCACGCCGGCGCTGCGATACACGCGGAGCTCGAGGGCGTGGCCCAGGCTGGGGAGCGTCTCGCGGACCGGCATCGACTGGGGCACCATGCCGACGTAGTTGAACAAAATGTCCGACGGGGCGTGCGCGGCAAGTTGCAGTGCAGTGGGCGCGTGGAAGTACTGCAGAACCCCGTGCCCCGCATCTCGCACGGCCGCGAGCGTGCGGTGGACAGCGCCCAACGTCTCCGTCGCGCTTGCTTGCTGCACGGTTGCGCAGGTCAGGGAAACCGGATAGATCGTCGTGAACCCGCCGACCCTGCTCGGCAGGTCGGAGTCTGGCCGAAGAACCGGGCGGCCGTCCCCGGCGACGTCAACGGCTACGACACCGTCACCGATCGTTCGCGCGACGGTGCGACCCAGCGCCGCGAGGAGTATCTCGTCGGCTCCCAGGTCCAGACTGAGCTGCGCCCCGTCCAGCTCCCACATGAGCGTGTTGGACAGGGGCGTCGACAGTCTCGCCAGCGTGTCTTGGCGGGTTCGTCCGGCAATGTCGTGATCGGCCACCCGCAACTCGCTGTACGGGATAGCTAAGGATGGAGCAACCATGACGCCAAGGCTACAGCGCGTGTCCCAGAAATGGGAGACCTCTCCCAAAACTGTAACGCGCGTGTCAATAAAGGCAATGGTTTCCAACTCCCGGTTGCCACTGCCCAATATCGGGAGGGAGCGCTATCGTATATCGGTGCCACGGACCGATGAAAACGGCAGACAGCTGAAGGCTCTCCTCGACTATCTCCTTGACGGAGACGTGGAGGCTAAGGAGATTTACGACGCACTGGGGATTTCCAGCAGCACCTACTACCGGCGGGTGAAGGAAAAGAGTTATCCCGACGCCGAGGAACTTCGGCGGGTCGCTGACAGATTCAACCTCAGCTATCCCGACCTTCAGGTCCGGTTTGGGCTGATGAGTCGCGAAGAGGTGTGGA